>CALWWF010000106.1 GCA_944385165.1 uncultured Oscillospiraceae bacterium | reverse complement strand
AGGTGGCCCCCAACGCAAAGCCCAGCGAAGCGGGTTTGCGTTGGAGAGGAGGAGCGATGGAGTGAGCGCGCTTTGCCCGCCAGGGCGAAGCGAGGGATACGAAATCCGTGACGACGAAGTGGCCCGGCGGGAATTTAGATACCCACTCAAATTTTGCGCGCCGGATGGGCACCTCCTGCCCAAAGGGGTACCCCCCGTAATGGGGGTCTTAGGGGGAATTTAACATGGCAAACGAAGTTTGCCCCTGTAAATTCCCCCTAGCGCTTTTTGGTGACTTTTGGGCGTCCAAAAGTCACTCGCCGCC
Source organism: uncultured Oscillospiraceae bacterium (assembly GCA_944385165.1). Lineage (GTDB taxonomy): Bacteria > Bacillota > Clostridia > Oscillospirales > Oscillospiraceae > Lawsonibacter. The sequence goes on along the minus strand of CALWWF010000106.1, from coordinate 9,569 downwards.
CGCAGGCGGCGAAACTCCCCTGCGCAATCAATATCTGAAAAAGAAACTCGCCCCGCAGGGCGAACCCCCCCTGCAACATCTAACTCACTCCGTCAGCCAGCGCCCAGCCCCGGGGATGCGGGAAATCAGCCAGGCGAAGGGCAGTGAGAGGAAGAACTCGGCCAGAGCAAACACCGGTACCGAGGCCGCCGCCCCCAGGGCCAGCGGCCCGATCCCCAGCCGCTGGAACACCAGGGCCCACAGCTGGTGGAAGAGATAGATCCCAAAGACCCACTCCCCCAAGGAGGCAGCCATCCCGCTCCGGGCCCGCTCTCCGCCAGAGCCCAGCACATACCGGAACAGGGCGCACAGGGCCGCCGCCGTCAGCGCCACGCCGGGGGCGGTGTAGCGGTACCAGATCTCCCGTCCGCCGCCGATGAGGCCGGGCCCGGCCAGGGTGAGCACCAGCCCCAGAATTCCCAGGAGGTAGAGGAGCAGCTCTGGGATGCGGCCGATGACGAACTGTTTCAGGTACCACCCGGCCAGATAGTACCCCATAAAGCCCAGCACCGCATGGATCTGGAGCCGGTCCACAAACTGGACCAGGATGTGGTTAGGGTGGAACTGGGTCCACAGGGGCAGCACCCCGGCCAGCAGGAAGGCCAGGGCCAGCACATACAGGGCCTCCCCCCGGCTGGCGGATGCGGCAAAACGCTGGAGCAGGGGGTGGACCAGGTACAGCCCCAAAAGGGGATACAAGATCCACAGGTGGAAGTAGGTGTCCCCTCGAACCGCCCCCGCCAGCGCGGAGCACACCCCGCCCAGGGACAGGGCCCCGCCCCCCAGCAGATGAGCGGCCAGGGCGTACAGCGCCCCCCACAGCACCAGCCGGCAGAAGGCGGGCAGCACCAGCCCCGTCAGGGTCCCGCCCAGAGAGGGACGGCCTCCCCCGTCCAGGGCGGCCATCCCCCACCCCATAAACAGGGCGGGGACGGACCAGCGGGTCAGCCCCTCATAGATGGAGAGTACCTGCCAGTCTCCGCCGGCGGCGGGGACAAGCTCCTGGCCGCTCTGGGCCAGCAGGAGCACCAGGGCCGCAAACACGGCAAGGGCCCGGAACGCTCCGGGCCAGCCGCGGTTTCCCTCTCCTGCCATCAGTCCTTCACCGGGACGATCTCGATCCAGTAGCCGTCGGGATCGCTGATGAAGTAGATGCCCATGGCGGGGTTTTCAAAGCACACACACCCCATGGCCTTGTGCTTCTCGTGGAGCTTCTCATACTCGTCGGTGACAAAGGCCAGGTGGAACTCGCACTCCCCCAGGTTATAGGGCTCGGTGCGGTCCTTCAGCCAGGTGAGCTCCAGCTGGAAGCCGGTGCTGCCGTCCCCCAGGTACACCAGGCGGAAGGAGCCGTCGGCGGCGTCCTTCACCCGCACCACGTCCAGGTCCAACGCCTCCTTGTAGAAGGCCAGGCTGCGCTCCAGGTCCAGGACGTTGAAGTTGAAGTGATTGAATTGGATCATAGGGATTCTCCTTTTCTCTGGTAACAGATTTCGCCCTATTATACCGTACCATCTTCCCGGATTGCAACCCTAGGTATGACGACCGCTTCCAACCTTGATTGAGCAAAATAAAAGCAGGAAACCGCAGCCAGTTTCCTGCTTTAAAATGATTTCATGTTGCTCTCATCAATGGAGGATATCGGCTATCCCATCCATCCAACCATCCAATTTTCACGCATAATTTTTCCCAGCTCATGCCCCCAGGTGACTGTCTGGATGACAGACCACGCCGCCAGCTCATAGAAGCCCACTCCAAACAAGATTCCAGTAAGTAGGCGGCGCAGATTGGTGCTCTCGTACCGGGTCAACAGCTGCAAAAAGCCATCGGCGATCAGCGCCAACATCAGGAAAACACATATTTCCACAGAAAACGGCGCCGCCACAAACAACACAATCCCAAGCAGCATTCCTGCCAACTGCCCTGTACACCGGGCACACAAGGGAAACTGCCGGCCTCGCCAAAAGAAGGAGCGGTCTGGACGGCAGTGACAGTAAAAAATGCGAGGGAGCCACCGATAAAGCAGCGCGATCATTTCTTACAGTCCCATCATTCCCAGGCTGACACCCAGAATGGCCAATAAAACATAAATAATAATACCACCGGCCACACTAATCAGCGCCCCAATACCAGCCATCTTGGCCGTTTTGGGCTTCTGGTCTTTCCACACCAGGAAGAGAATTAAACCAGCCAGAGGAATACAGCACCCCAAAACTCCCCAGCCAATATTACCGGAATCTATGCCCCCGTGGACATCAGAACCGCTATGATAGGACTCGGGCCAGCAGCAGGCGTCTGGGCTTCTTGAACCCCACCGCAATTGGGACAAACTACCGCCGCATCATCCATCTGCGCCCCGCAATGACTACAGAATTTCATAAAAAGTTCCTCTCTTTCTTTCACATACCGGACCGGACTGCGCCACGTCTCTGGTCGATCAGCCGCTTGACCTCCTGCCCGCGCTCTACCGGAACGATCTTCCAGCGTCCCCGGACCTTCAGATTCAGGCATCCCGTACCCATCCCCTGCACCCTGGTATCTTCAATCTCGTGATAGGAGAGGCGGAAGGGTTCCACACGTACCAGGAAGAGCTGACTGCGAATCCACACGCCGCTGATCCCCTCCTCCTCCAGTTGAAGACAAACCTGCTTTTTTTGAAGAATACTCATAATAGAAAATGGTAAAGAAAGTACAAGGATTAAAAAGCAGGCGGCCCGGATTGCCATCTTCTCTCCCGCATAAAATAAGGCGGGCAAATCTCCCTGAATCGACCAGAGCCATGCCACAATCAACAGTGTAATCACAATCTCTGTGATTTCCGTCAGGGGCGCCAAATTCCAGCTGGAAAATCGGGCGTTCTCACCCGCTCCAACCAGCTGGCTCGGCCGCCCTTGCTTTGCGCCGCATTTTGGGCAAAATGCAGCGCCGTCAGACAGCGGACTGCCGCAGTCTTTGCAATACTTCATCGTTGTTTTCTCCTCTCTATAAAAATCTGGACAATCGACTGCCGGGGCCCTGGCTTCGACATTTATTTTAGTAAACTTATTTACTAAAGTCAATAGTAAATTTGTTTACTATGTTAGCCTCTGTTCAAACGCGGGACCGCCGCCCCGCGGACTCTTTTTTCAGAGGTGCATCATGGAACTTTATCAAAAACGCATCCGTGACCTGCGGATAGACGCTGACAAGACCCAACAGGAGATCGCTGATATGCTGGGGACCTCCCAGACGATGTACGCCCGCTATGAACGAGGCGCTAGTGAACTGCCCATCCGCCATCTGATCAAGCTGGCAAAATATTACCATGTCTCCGCCGACTATATTCTGGGGCTATGAATTCTTGCGCACACATACTCCCCGGCTCAGAGCAATTTACGACAGCACTCAGGCCGGTTGACGGCTCTCCCCTCCCTTCGTATAATAGAGATAATTAACAAAGGAGAACCAGGAGGAAGAGGACATGAGCCGGGAAAAAGTTCTGTCCCTGCTGCGGGAGCAGGGGGACCGCTATGTATCGGGGGAGGCCATGAGCCGCGCCCTGGGGATCAGCCGGGCCGCCGTGTGGAAGGCCATCGAGGCCCTGCGCCAGGAGGGCTATACCATCCAGTCCGCCCCCAACCGGGGCTACCGCCTGGAGAGCGGGCCGGACCGGGTGCGGGAGGGGGAACTCTCCGGCCCCCTGGCCGGGTGCCGGGTGGGCAGCCACCTTCTGTGCCTGGAGACAGTGGACTCCACCAACACCGAAGCCAAGCGCCAGGCCATGGCCGGGGCTCCCGACGGACTGGTGATCCTCAGTGAGGAGCAGACCGGGGGCCGGGGCCGCCGGGGCCGGGCCTTCCAGTCCCCCAAGGGGAAGGGCCTCTACCTCACCGCCCTGCTCCGGCCCAAGCTGGCGCCGGAACCGGTGACCGATTTCACCGCCTGGGTGGCGGTGGCGGTGTGCGACGGCATCGAAGCCGCCTGCGGGGTGCGCCCCCAGATCAAGTGGACCAACGACCTGGTGCTGGGGGGGAAGAAGCTGTGCGGCATCCTCACCGAGCTGGGGCTGGAGGGGGAGAGCCACACCCTGGACTACCTCATCACCGGCATCGGGATTAACGTTAACCACGCCCCGGAGGATTTTAAAGAGGAGGTGCGGCCCATCGCCACCTCCCTGGCCCAGGCGCTGGGCCGCCCCGTGCGCCGCACTCAGCTGGCCGCGGAGATCATCCGGGCCCTGGACCAGATGTATGCCCGCTTCCCCCAGGGCAAGGCGGAGTACCTGAAAAAGTACCGGGCCGGATGCCTCACCACCGGCAAGCCGGTGCAGGTCATCACCCCCTCCTCCCGGGAGGAGGCCTTCGCCGTGGAGATCGACGATGATTTCCGCCTGGTGGTGGAGTACCCCGACGGCCGCCGGACCGCCCTGTCCGCCGGGGAGGTCTCGGTGCGTGGGATGTACGGGTATGTATAAACTCCTTTGGTCGTAAATGAGGCCCGGAGAGGGAACCGCTCCCCTCTCCGGGCCTTGTTTTCAATTCCGGGGCGTCACCAGCAGCGGCTGGAGCTGCCGGCCCTCCAGGGCGGCCTGGGCTGCATCGGCCACCTGGTCAAAATCCGCCACCAGGGAGGCGGGCTTCCCTGCCGGGTCGTCCTGGCCGAAGGGGACGAAATAGATGTACTTCCGGCCCAGCAGGTTCCCCAGGTTGGCGGCGGAGGCGGCCAGGCCGTCGTTGGTGGAGGGGGCGATGAGTACCGGCCGGCCATTGCGCAGGTGGGCCTTGGCCGCCATGGTGACGCTGGTGTCGGTAACCCCGTTGGCCAGCTTCCCCAGGGTGTTCCCGGTACAGGGGGCGATGATGAGCAGGTCCAGCAGCTTCTTGGGCCCGATGGGCTCCGCCTCTTTGATGGTGGAGATGACCCGGTGGTCGCAGATGCGCATCATCTCCCGCATCAGGTCGTGGGCGCTGCCAAAGCGGGTGTCCTCCGCCGCGGTATACTCCGAGACAATGGGGATCACCCGGGCAAACCGGGCCTTCACCTGCTCCAGGGCCTCCATGGCCCGGCTGTGGGTGCAAAACGAGCCGCACATGGCAAATCCGATGGTCTTATCCTCTAACACTGCAAACCCTTCCTTTCCCTTTTCTACGCGCCCAACTCGTGGAGCATATGATAAATGGTGGTCTTGATGGCCGCCCCGGCGGTGACCGGGGCCACCTTCCCCGGCAGGGACAGCGCCCAAATGACCCGCCGGCCCAGCCGGGCGGCGGCCTCCAGGTCCACGCCCCCGGGCTTGCTGGCCAAGTCCAGCACCAGGCAGTCCGGCTTTAAGTCGGCCAGCTCCGCCTCCCCCAGCACCAGGGCGGGCACGGTATTCACCACCAGATCATAGCCGCACAGCCACCCCGCCAGCTGCCCCGTCTTCTCCGTCCCATACCCCATGGCCTGGGCCCAGGCCAGAGACTCGTACCGCCGGGCGGCCACCGACACCTTCGCTCCCAGGGCCGCCATCCGCTGGGCGGTCACCCGGCCCACCCGGCCAAAGCCAACCACCAGCACCCGGGCGCCGTGGAGGGTGATGGGCAGCTCCTCCAGGGCGATCTGCACCGCCCCCTCGGCGGTGGGGACCGCGTTGGCCACCGCCAGCTCCTCCCGGGCAAAATAGTCCAGTATGGTCAATCCCCGCTCGGCGCACAGGGCGGCGGTGGCCGGGTCCACCCGCCCGCCGCAGATCACCTGCCGGGGGGAGAGGGCGTCCAGCACGGCGGCCATGGGCGGACGCAGCCGGGAGAGGGGGCCGTTCAGCCTCCCCTCCCCGTCGGAGACCGGCAGGGGCAGCACCACACAGTCCGCCTCCCCCGCCCCCTCCAGGCTCTCCTCCGCCGTCAGTCCGGCGCAGGGTACGATCCCCTCCTCCAGCGCATAGGTATGGACCCGGTGGCCGTCCTCCGCCAAGAGCTGTGCCAGCTTTCCCTGGCGCAGATCCCCGCCTAGGACCCAGAAATTCAATGCGTGCCTCATCGCAGCGTCCTCCCCTTTCAGGCTGCTCCAGACTATGCCGGACGGAGCCGTTTGGCGCACCCATTCTTCCCGCGGCCTCGTTCCCCGGCGGGCGGCGGGTTTGGAATCGGAAATTTTTCCCTTTCCTGATTTTCCTTAAAAAGTTCTTCTTCTGTGACAAAGTGGGGTGGATATGGCCAAAATGACAGTTGGAAGCGTGTATATTGCATTTTTGAAAATGCATAAAATTGGGGCGGTCTGTGCAAAGCCCGACGCCGTTACTTTTTTGTAATTATTTTGATACAAATTCTTCAACATTATCTTGACAACTTACCTAAGGGTAAGTATACTGAAATCAACAAAATAGCCGAGGTGTTTTGAGCGCTCTTCTGCTATTTTGACCATTTTTGCCGGCTATCCTGTCCCGGCGCGATACGCTGCTTCCGCCGGAGCCGGCAAAAACTCCAAGGAGGTCGCAGAAATGAGAAAGAAATCCTGCAAGTTCCTTTCCCTGGTGACTGCATCCGCAATGATGTTGTCCATGGCGGTCACTGCAAACGCCGCCGAAGGGGACACCCTGACCCGGGGTGAGATGGCAAAGCTCCTGGTAGAGGGCGCCGGCCTGTCCGGTCAGGTGGCCCAGTACCAGAACCAGGCCAGCGTGTTCTCGGACGTGGCCGAGGACAGCGAGTACAAGGGCTACATCAATCTGGCTTATGCCCAGGGGCTGGTCAGCGGCACCGGCGCCAACACCTTCAGCCCTGACGCTCCCACCACCCAGGTGGAGGCCGCCGCTGCCATCATGCAGTACGCCGGCGTACCTGATGCCATGCTGGACTCCTGGCCCGCCGACTACAACAAGACCGCCCAGAAGGTGGGTCTTACCGACGGCGTCAGCTACAGCGGCAGCGCCAACGTGACCGCAGCCCAGTTCCAGGCCATGCTGGACAACGGCGCCGACCTCATCGGCAAGCCCTACATCGGTATCACCTGGAAAGCCAACGACCAGGATTATGCCGGCTTTAAGGCAGTCATCGAGGCCGCGGGCGGCAACCCGGTGGAGCTGGACCAGGTCACCAGCACCGCAGTGGGCTATGGCGCTGACGGCGCCGTCCAGGGCGAGTATCTGGAGGACACCGGGATGCTCAAGCAGGCCTACGCCGACCAGATCAAGGCCAAGAATTTCTCCACCTCCAACGTCGCTGAGGTCATGGAGGGCATCGACGGCGTGTTCTTCACCGGCGGCGAGGACGTCAGCCCCTCTCTATTCGCGGTACCGCAGGAGGAGGCCAACGAAGGCGAGGAGATCAACGCCACCCGGGACATCTCCGACTACACCCTGATGGCCTACTGCATTGAGGAGGACGTGCCCACCCTGGCCGCCTGCCGCGGTATGCAGGTAATGAGCATCGTCTCCGGCGCGGGCTTCATTCAGGACATTCCCAACTACTATGCCCAGCAGGGCGCGGAGTACAACGATCTGCACCGGATGCCCGCCGACGCTCCCAACCGGGACTATGCCCGCCATGACGTGGACATCATCGATCAGAACTCCTGGCTGTATGACATTGTGAACGCCGACACTTTGGAAAATGTCTCCTCCTGGCATCACCAGGCGGTGGGCAGCGTGGAGGGCACCGACCTGACCGTGGTGGCCAAGACTACCTACAACGGCGTGGATATCATTGAGGGCGTGGAGATCCAGGACAACACCTTCTGCCTGGGCGTTCAGTTCCATCCCGAGAATGACTGCAAGCTGGCTGTCTACGACGGCAAGCCCGAGGCCGCTCTGTGCGATCTGGACACCTGCATGACCTTCTTTGAGACTCTGGTGGGCTATGCCGCTGACAAGACCCTCATCGGCATCTCCTGGGGCGGCGACCCGGCGGATTACACCGACATTCAGGACATCATCACCGAAGCCGGCGGCGTGGTCACTCACCTGCCTCAGATCACCAGCTATGACCAGGCTGTGGACGCCATCGGCGCTGTGGACGGCGTGGTCGTCACCGGCGGCGAGGACATCAACCCCGACCTGTACGGCGAGGAAGCCAGCCCCCTGCTGGAGGACAACACCGAGTACCGCGACACCCGCGACACCTCCGACTACAACCTGATCAAAGCCGCCGTGGACGGCGACAAGCCCATGCTGGACATCTGCCGCGGGATGCAGATGCTCAACGTGGTGTGCGGCGGCGGTCTGATCCAGGACCTGCCCTCCTACCTGGGCACCGACGGCGACAGCTACCGCGTCCACCGCAACGCCCCCGACTGGGCCCGCCACAGCATCACCGTCACCGATACCGACTCCCTGCTGTACGGCATCGTGGGCGGCACCACCCTGGACAATGTGGCTTCCTGGCACCACCAGGTGGTAAACCCGGAGCGGGTCGGCGAGGGCCTGACCGTGGTGGCTGAGGCCGACGGCGGTATCATCGAGGCCCTGGAGTACCAGGCCAACGAGTTCACCCTGGGCGTGCAGTTCCACCCCGAGGCGGACGCTCTGGAGAGCGATGCGTTCATGGCGTTCTTCGACGCCCTGCTGGACGCGGCTGCCTGAGCCTCTTAGCGCAAGGTTTCTAACAAGATAAAACGAGCCGCAGAAGACCTGCTCTTCTGCGGCTCGTCTTTTTGTTTCACAGGAAAAAGGAGGGCCGGACCCCATCAAGGGGTCCGGCCCTCCTGCCGTTTCCACACATTCGATGCGGGGAAGAACGGACGGTGGGAGGATTACTCCTGCACGTTCGTGCCGAACTGCATCAGGATTGTAGCGGCCTCCGCGCGGGTGATGGTGCCGGTGGGCACGATGGTGTCCGCAGTGCGGCCGGTCATCAGGCCCACGGCGTTGGCCCAGCTCACGGCCTCCACGGCCCAGTCGGAGATGCTGGCGTAGTCGGCATATTCGGTGAGGGTGGAGCTTCTCTGGCTGGTCTCGTATCCGGCGTACTGGGCGTAGCGGTACATCATCAGAGCCATCTGCTCCCGGGTGATCGGGTCGTTAGGCCCGAACATGCCGTTGCCGTAGCCGCCCACAATGCCCTCGCCAGCGGCCCAAGCCACGGCCTGGGCATAGTAGTCGTTGCTGGACACGTCGGTGAAGGGGTTGGTGCCGCCGTCAGGGGAGCCGGCCAGACGCCACAGAATGGTGGCGATCATGCCGCGGGTGGTACCCACGTTGGGGCCGAAGGCAGTGGCGGCGGTGCCGCTCATCAGGCCGTTGTCATAGACGTAGACCACCGCGTCATAGAACCAATCGCTGCCAGACACGTCCACAAAGGGCTCCGCAGCCGTCTCATTCTCCGCCGCGAAGACGGCCTCGACCGTCACCCGGCTGGCGGGCATCTTGAAGGTGTACCGGCCATCGCCGGCGGCAGTCACATCGACCTCGTCGCCGTTGGCGTCGGTGACGGTGAGCGTATCCAGGGCGTAGCCCCGGTTGGGCTCCACGGTCAGGGTGACCAGCACATCCCGGGAGGCGTTGCGGCGGTTTGCGGTCACGCTGCCGTTGCCATCAGTGTCGATGGTGATCGCATACTGAGTGGAGCCGCCAT
>CALWWF010000105.1 GCA_944385165.1 uncultured Oscillospiraceae bacterium | reverse complement strand
TACCGGCCCACCCCGTGGTGCTCGTGGACCACCAGGTCCCCGGGGGACAGGTCGGCGTAGGACTTCAATTTCTGCCGGTTGGTGGGGCCCTTCTTGTCCCGGGCCCGGGAGCGGGCGGGCTTCTTCCTGCCCCCGCCCTCCTGGCCCTCGGTGATGACGGCCAGCTTCAGGTCCGGGTACTCCAGCCCGCCGGACAGGCCGCCCACCGTCAGAATGATCTGCCCCGGCTTGGGCAGGACTTTCAGGGAGAAGTCCACGGCGGACTTCACCTTCTGCTCCCGCAGGAGGGTCTGGAGGTTCAGCGCCCGCTGCTCGCTGGACACCAGCACCAGCACGGAGAAACCGGCGCTCTGGTAGTGGCTTAGATCCTGTACTGCCGTCTCCAGGCTGGCCCCGAAGGAGGGCAGCTGCTTGGACATCACCGACAGGACGCACTTGGGGTACAGCGGGTAGGAGGACAGGGAGAAGGAGTCCAGATAGGCGAAGGGGACCGCCGTCTCCAGGCGGCGGCACAGCCCCTCCAAGGAGAGGCACAGCTCCCCGCAGGAGCCGTCCAGCTCCCCCCGCTCCAGAAGGGTCTTCACGTCCTCCTCCACCTGCCACTGGTAGGTCTTGGCCCGCTCTCCCACCCGGCTGCTCTCGGACAGGAGGACGCAGGCGTCCAGGGGCAGGTAGTCCGCCGCCGTAGTCAGCTTGGGGTACATCAGGGCCAGATACCGGTCGGCGGCGGGGAAGGAGCGGCCCTCGGCCAGGGCGTCCCGGTCCTGCTGGAGGGTGACGGCCAGATCCTCGTTCCCGTCCCTCCGGGCCTTGGCGGCCCGCTTGTCCAGCTGCTCCAGCAGCCCCGGCAGGCCGCCGGGGGAGAGCTGGGGCAGGGCCTCCGCCGCAGGGAGGAGGACCGCCCGCTCCACGTTCTCGGTGCGCCGCTGGGTGGCCGGGTCGAAGGCCCCCATGGTGTCCAGCTCATCCCCCCAGAACTCCGCCCGGACGGGGGCGGCCATGCCGGGGGAGAATACGTCCAGGATGCCCCCCCGGAGGGCGAACTGCCCCGCCCCCTCCACCTGGTCGCAGCGGACGTATCCGGCGGCGGTGAGGCCCTCGGTGAGCTGGTTTAGGTCCACCTGCTGCCCCGGCTCCAGCACCCGGCAGGCCCCGTCCAGCACCTCAGGGGGCAGGGTGCGCTGCTGGAGGGCCTCCACCGTGGCCACCAGGCAGGGCAGCTCCCCCCCGTGCAGCTTCCACAGCAGTTCCAGCCGCTTGTGCTCCCACTGGCGGGAGACGGTGGCCACGTTGTGGAACACGAAGGCCCGGGCGGAGAGCACCGGCGCCGCCTGGCCGGAGAGAAAGCTCAGGTCCCGGGCCATCCGGTCCGCCTCCCCCTCGTCGGCGCACACCACCACCACCGGGCGCCCCGTCTCCTGGGTCAGGGCGGCGGCGAAGTGGGCGCGGTGCACCGCCGCCAGGCCGGACACCGCCGCCGGGGACTTGCCCCCTTCCAGGGCCGCCAGAAGCTCCTGGAATTCCGGCAGATTTTTCAAAACAGAGCGGAGAAGGTCCACCCAATATCACTCCTTGTATCCGATTATTCCATGATATGGAAAACACAACGCGGCAATGCCCCCCGGTCCGCCGAACCGGGGGGTATGCAGCCAAGCCGTTCATTTTCTTGTTTGGGTTTAGTTTACCCGGATTTTTCCCGTTCGTCAAGGAGGGAGAAACGGGCGGTTTTCGTCAGGGGGGTGCCGCCGCGCCTGGGGTTTCTCAGCCAACGCTCCCGCCGCAGAACGTCCCGTATTTCTCGTAAGAGCGACCCTCGCGGCCGCCCGAGCCGCGGGCCGGTCTGGGACCCGCCCGACACAAACAAAACGAGGACCGACACTGTGTTTACCCAGGTCAGTCCTCGTTATTGTATTTCCTGTTCCAAATTTTCAAAAATGGGATCGTTATAAAACTCGATGATGGAGAGATCCAATCCATCGCATAATTTTTTCACGGTGACTGCGGACACGTCGTGTCTGGACGGGTCCATCATGCTGTAAACCGTGGACGGTGTCACCCCAGCCAAATTGGCCAGACTGTTATTATTTAGCCCCCGTTCCCGGCACAACTGCTGAAAACGGGCGACAATCGCCTCTTTGATGCGCATAATACTTCACCTAATTAAAAAGCATAAAGTATTATGCGCAGCATCGTATACGCACTTGCGTATAAATCAAAATTTTGTTACTATTTTGATACGCACATGCGTAATTTCGAGGAGGTGAAATAGAATGTCTACCTGCTTTTTCATCGGTTCCCACCTGGCGAAGGCCGCCCTTGCGCCCTTATTGGACGAGGCCATCGAGCGGCACATTGTGGAGTACGGGGTGGGGGAGTTCGTGGTGGGGAACTATGGGAACTTTGACCGGCTGGCGGCGGAGGCGCTGCGCCGGGCCAAGGGGCGGCATCCGGAAGTCCGGCTGCGGCTTCTGACCCCTTACCACCCCGTTCTGCGCCCCGTCCCTGTGCCGCCTGGATTTGACGACACCTATTACCCCGAGGGGCTGGAGACCGTCCCCAAGGGGGCGGCCATCGCCCGGGCCAACCGCATCCTGGTGGACGGCAGCGGTTATCTCATTGCCAGCCCCGGCCTGGGGGCCTCCCGGGAGATCACGGAATACGCCCTGCGCCGGCAGAAGCGGGGGAAGCTCCGGGTGACCCTCCTAAGCCCGCCGTAACCTCGCCCCATTCTGCATTTCTGCATTCTGCATTCTGCATTGCCCTACCCCTGCAACCCGTTCAGCACCTGGCTGAGGCTCTCGGCGAACAGCCGCGCCCCGGCCAGGGCCTCGGAGAGGGTATTGCCATGTCCCCCTACCTCCACCAGCAGGGAGCCGGGGGAGAGCTGCTGGTTATAGCTGCTGGAGCGCAGGACGATGGGCCGGGCCAGGGACACATAGTCGGAGACCAGCTCCTTCTGCACCCGGATGGCAAGGGCCAGGTTGTCGGCCCAGTTGGGGTGGTCTGCGCCCCCGGCGTCGGTGCCCACCACCAGCATCACCTGGGCCACTTTTTCCCCGTTCTCCTGAGAGACCAGCTTGTAGATGGAGCCGTCGGTGCCCACCAGGGCGTCCCGGTGTACGTCCAGGATGACCTGGATGGTGGGATACTGCTCCAGCCAGCCCTCCACCGCCGCATGGGAGCGGTCATAGGCTCCGCTGTAGGCGGGGTAGTCGTACAGGTTGGTGTCGTGGACCACCTGAAAGCCGTTCTGGCGGAAGACCTGGGCCATCTCCTCGCCCACCCGCACCACGTTGTGGGCGCTGTCGGTGGTGCGGAAGGAGTCGCTCTCCAGGTACAGATCCCCGTCGTTCTGGGAGTAGGCCTCGCTGCCGTGGCTGTGGAGGATGAGGATCTGGGGGCCGTCCCCCAGGGCGACTTTCACCGACCCGGCGGAAAACACCGAGGGGGTCAGCCCCTTCCCGGTGCGGTCGTAGAGATAGACCCCGTCCTGGCTTAAATACTGGCCGCCCTCCTGGCCCACGCTGGTGGTCTCCACCACGTCGTCCGGCTCCGCCGGGGGCTGGAGCTCCGGCTCGGTCTGGTCGTCGTCGTCCTCCGCCTCAGGGGGGACGGAGGGGGCCGGGTCCGTCTCCGGCTCCTCCTGACGCTGCTGTTCCACCGCTTCCACCCCCGCCGAGAGCAGGGCGGACTGCTCCACCACCAGGCGGCCCCAGACGTCCAGCTGGCCCAGGACCGCGTCCTCCGGGGGCGCGCCCAGCTCACCGGCCACCAGGGCCACCACCGCCTGGGAGTCGGAGGCCCAGGCCTGTAAGGCCGCCCAGGCCCCGGACAGGTCCGCCGTCAGGCTCACCCCCCACGCCGCCGCCAGGGCCAGCCCCAGCCCGACCCCCCGCCGGAGGGGGCGGAGTGGGTCCCTCCGCCGCCGCTTGTCCCGCATACGCCATCCCCCTTATCCTGTGTAGGTGCCATATCCTACCCTATGCCGCCGGGGGCAAAGTTAGACGGGGAATTTTTCGGGGGCGGTTACCCCTCCCTCCGGCGCAGCTCCTCCGCCTCCTCCAGGTCCCGGGAGAAGCCCCACAGCTGGAGCAGGAGGACCACATATACGCACAGGCTGGCGGCCATCAGCAGGAGGGCCAGGGCGGTGGCGGCCAGGAAGAGGTCGGAGAAGTAGAGGGCCGTCTGGCTGAGCACCAGGAAGTTCCGGCAGGAGCGCAGCCGCTTGCCCAGGTCCCCGTCGGACAGGGAGGCCTCCGCCAGGGCGGCCAGGTCGGTAAGGAGCTGGAAGTGGGTGTACAGGGTCATCATCGCCAGCAGCAGGGACAGCCAGCCGGGGGAGAGGCCCTCCAGCCAGGGGAAAAACTGGGCCAGGGAGCACACCCCCAGCACCGTGCAGAAGGGGGAGAGCAGGGCCAGGGAGGGCCGGGCGGGGGAGAGGGCGTCCACCCCCCGGAACAGGAAAAACCAGCCCAGCACGTTGGGCAGCAGAGGAATGGTGGCGGAACTGCCCAGGTTGAAGTTAAAGTCCAGCAGGAGGAAGAAGTACCCCCAGAACATGCGCCGCGCGCCGGTAAATAAATCCGCTTGCTCCGTCATGGGGCCGCCTCCTCTCCGTCTAAGGTAAAGGTCCCGCCGTCAGGGGTGGTGTACCGGGGGGTGAGGGGGACCTGGAAGGGCTCCTCAGGGCCCACTTTCACCGTGACGGTGAAGGAGTCCGGGCACAGGAACTCCTGGATGTGGTCCCCAAGGCTGCCCTGGGCCCCGCCGCTGTGTTTACAAAATTCGGTGGTCTCCCCGGCCTTGAGCAGGGGGAGGGTGTCGTAGTAGACCAGGCCGGCATGGCTCTGGTAGCGGTGCTCCCCCGGGTCCACCCGGTCGGGGTCCTGGCCCGAGCCGCCGGAGGCGGTGATCTCCGGGTCGTCCCAGTCGGGGACCACCTCCAGGGTGATGTTATAGGGGGTGCCCCCTGGGTTTCCCACCCGGACGCGCATCCCGTTGTAAATCGTGGTGAAAAAAGCGCCGGGAATGGGGGAGGACTGGGGCAGTTCCCCCAGGTTGCGGCCCCCCAGGGAGGTGAGGGGGTCGTAGCCCCAATCCTGGTCCCGGTACCACCGAAGAGTTTCGCTGCCCAGGGGGCCCTCCCCGCTGGTCAGGGTGGGGACACAGGAGAGCTCCACAGACACCCCGTTGGCCTCCCCGGACCAGGTCACCGGGCCGTAGAGCAGGGAATCCCACCAGCCGGTGAGGAACATGTTGATTCGTCCGTCGGCAGATCCGGTGGTCTCCGCCAGCTTTTCCACCGTCCAGTACGGCCCGTCGGGCTGGATGCGGACGGTGTGGCACAGGTACTCTGTTGGCCAGGGGTCCCCCTCCTCCGGCCAGCGGGGGTCGTTTTCGCTCTCCAGGCTCAGGTCCCGGAACCAGAACACCTGGCACAGGTAGCCGTCCGCCCCGTCGGAGGTCAATCCCCGGTACACCGGCCCTGCCCGCCAGCTGTCCTCCACCGGCCAGCCGGTCCAGAAGCTGCTCTCGTACTGCTCCTGTTCCCACTGCTCCAAAACAGCGGGCAGGTCCTCCCGGGGCAGGGAGATGGCCCAGCACAGCAGCTCGTCGTAGATCCCGTCGTAAAACCGGTGGTACTCCCCCTTCCCGTAGGCGTCCAAAGCCCCGGCCACGGTGGTGGCCCGGTTTTGGGCGGCCAGGGACAGGGTCTCCGCCACCAGTTCCGGCTCCGCGATCATGCCGGAGGGGGCCTCCACGAAGGTGTTCTCGTCCCCCGCCGCCGAGGCGGGCGCCCCCACCGCCAGGGACAGGGACAGGGCGCACACGATACACCCGGACACCAGGCCCATCCCCTGGGGGAAGCGCTTGAAGCGGGCGATGGCCTGGATGCGGGCCTTCACCGCCCGTGCCCCGTTGGCCATGGTGGTGGCCCCGGGGGTGCGGACGCGCTTGTTGTCCGCCATGGCCAGCAGGCAGCGGCCATAGTCCCGCCGGTCCTCCCCCTGAAGGCGCTCCAGCACCCGCTGGTCGCACAGGGACTCCCGGTCGTTGCCGGTCTTGTCAAAGACCAGCCAGAGGAAGGGGTTGCACCAGTGGATACACCGGAGGGCGGTGGTGAGCCACCCGGCCCACACGTCCCGGTACTTCACATGGAGCAGCTCGTGGAGCAGGACCTTCCCGTCCAGCTCCCACCCCATGGGCAGCACCAGGGCGGGGCGAAAGGCCCCCAAGACGAAGGGGGTGCGGGCAAAGCGGCACTCCACGACCCGCCGGGGCAGGGGGAGGTTGTACTCCTTCGCCAGGGCCTCGATAGCCGCCCGGCGCGCCCCCTCCACCGGGACTCCACGGCGCACCCGGAGACTGAGGCGCAGGGCGCAGAACACAAACCACAGGGCGAATACCGCCACGCCCGCCCAATAGAGCAGGAACAGCCAGTCCGTCCAGGACTCCGGCGCCCCCTGGGGCGGGAGCGGGACGGGGGCGGCGGGCAGGGAGGAGGCAAAGGGGGAGCTGTAGGCGGAGGAGAGGCCCAGCTCCACCCGGGTGCGCAGCGCCTCCAGGGGGAGGGACACGTCCAAAACGGTGGAGCGGCCCCCAAACCCCGCGGGGATCAGCAGCCGCAGGAGCAAGACCAGCCACACCCCGTACTGCCACCGGGGGGAGAGCTTGTCCAGGAAGATGCGTTGGAGAAGGAGCAGGAACAGGGCCGTGAGGGTGGCCGCCGCCGTCTGCTGGAGGAACATCCAGATGTTTCCCACGCCCGTCACACCTCCATCTCATCTAAAAGCTTCCGCAGTTCCTCCCGCTCCTCCCTCGTCAGCGAGGCGGAGCGGAGGAAGGCCGCGGCCAGTTTCCCCGCCGAGCCCCCGTAGGCCCGGTCCATGAGGGAGCGCTCCTCCTGGGCGGCGCACTCCTCCAGGGTGACGGCGGCAGCGTACCGCTTGGGGGTGTGCCCACCGGCGCAGACCAGCCCCTTGGCCATCATCCTGGTCAGGTAGGTGTGTACCGTGGTGCGGCTCCAGCCGGTGTCCCCCTCCAGCCGCTCCAGCACCTGGCCCAAGGTCTGGGGCCCCCCGGCCCACAGGGCCTGTAAGACTTTCCACTCCCGGTCGGTGAGCGTGCCCATAAAAAATCCCTCCTACAAGTGTAGAATCTAAATCTATCCTACACGTGTAGAAGGGAACTGTCAAGGGAAATTCGGGTTAGGCCTTGTTTCAAAAACAAGGCCTAGGGTCAGCCCTCGCTGGCCCGGTCAAAGCCGGGCAGGCCCTCCACCTCGTCCACGGGGAGGGAGAAGAGCACGCCGTGGCACTCGGTAGCCAGGCCGGCAGCCCGGTTCACCGCCTCCAGGATGGGGCGCTGGAGCTCTTTGGGGGCCAGAATGGCCACGATGTCCCGCTCGGGCTGGATCTTCCGCTCGCCGCCGTCCTCGTGGCAGTCCAGCCGCCGGCCGTGGAGGATGGTGCCCCCCCGGGCCCCGGCGGCCTTGGCGGCGGCCATAACGGTGTCGGTGTGGCCGCTGGCCACCACGGCTACGATGAGCCGTCCATTTCCTTTCTGCATAACAACCTCCTGTTCCGGGACGGGGGTCCCCGCCTGCTGCTGAAGCCTCTGGGCCACCATCCGGCCTACGCCGGACAGGGGCATGGTGAAAAGGATCCCCTTACCCGGGCGGGAGAGCTGGAGCATCTCCCGGGCGGTGCGGAGCAGCCGGGGGACCATTCCCTCGGGCACCAGGGAGAGGATGAAGCTCTTCCCCGTCTCGCCAAGGCCCAGATAGTCCAGCAGATCCGAGTTGGCCGTCCCCAGGGCGGGGGCGGCGTAGTGGAGCATGGCGTCCGCGCCGGCTCCGGCGGCGGTAAACATCTCCGCGGCCCGGGCGGTCTTGTCCCGGTCCACAATGGTGACCATCAGCTTGATGCGCTCTAACGAATCGGCCATTTTCCGCACCTCCCTTACATGGCCCCGGACCCGTCCGGGTCGTCATAGATGATGATGTCGTACACCGCTGCGGGGATGGCCGCCGCCTCCACGGTCTCCGCCGGGGCGGGAGTCTGGGCACGGTGCTGGTACACCAGGCCCAGCACCTGGATGGCGATGAGAGGGGTCATGGCCACCATGGCCACACAGCCGAAGGCGTCGGTGAGCACGTTGCCCCCCACGGCCTGGCAGGCCCCCATTGCGAAGGGGAGCAGGAAGGTGGCCGTCATGGGGCCGGAGGCCACGCCGCCGGAGTCAAAGGCGATGGCGGTGAAGATTTTCGGCACCCGGAAGGACAGGCCCAGGGCCACCGCATAGCCGGGGACCAGCAGCCACAAAATGGAGATGCCGGTGAGCACACGGGTCATAGCCAATCCCACCGCCGCCGCCACGCCCAGAGACAGGGACAGGCCCATGGCCCGCTGGGAGACGGCGCCGCCGGTGAGCTCCTCCACCTGCTGGTTGAGCACATGGACGGCGGGCATGAAGCCCACGGTTACCCCGGTGAGGAACAAGACCAGGCCCACATAGGTATAGAGGATGCCCACGATGATCTTCAAAAGCCGCCGGCGGTTGAAGCGCAGGGCGGCGATCTGGAACACCGCGAAAAAGACCACGATGGGCAGCAGGCCCAGGGCCACCTCCTCGATGTAGGTGGGGAAGCCGGAGGCGAAGTACTGCCCCAGGTCTGCGGTGGTCTCCAGGTCGGGGATGGAGAAGGGGGTGTAGCTCAGATCCGAGGTCTGATAGAACAGCCCCAGGAGCATGACGGCCAGGATGGGGCCGATGCTGCACAGGGCCACCACGCCGAAGCTGTCCGCCTCCCCGCCGGAGCCCCGGCGCAGGGCGGCCAGGCCCGCGCCCATGGCCATGATAAAGGGGACGGTGATGGGACCGGTGGTGACGCCGCCGGAGTCAAAGGCCACCGGGAGGAAGGCGTCGGGCACCTGGAAGGCCAGCACGAACACTACCAGATAGAAGATAATGAGCAGCCGGTTGAGCTCCCAGCCGAATTTGGCCCGGAGGAAGGCCACCATCAGGAAGATGCCCACCCCCACCGCCACGGTGAGGATGATGACCATGTCCGGCACGGCGGGCACCTGTAAGTCGGGCTCGGCGATGGTGACGAAGGCGCCGATGAGAAAGCACAGGGGGAGGGTGGTCCACAGCCGCCCCCCGCTGGAGACCTGGGCGCCGATCCCCTCGCCGATGGGCATCATGGCCATGTCCACCCCGATGTTGAACAGCCCCACGCCCACGATCAGCAGCAGCGCGCCCACCAGAAACAGCATCAGGGACGAGACCGGCATGGGGGCCAGGGTCAGGCTCAGCACCAGCACGATGGCGGTGATGGGGAGGACCGAACTGAGGGCCTCCAGGGTTTTTTCCTTTAATTGTTTGTTTATTGCATACCTCCTTCGATGGAATGACCGCTGGACGAAGCGGTAAGATCTCGGCTTTGGGCGGGCCTGTTCCCATGGGCCGCTGAAGCGGGCCCGCCCGGAAGCGTTCTTCTTACTTTAAAGTTTAGCATAGAAAAGTGGTTTGGTAAAGGAAAGGATTTGTAAAGAAAATTTCCGGGGAAATTTTGGGGAAAAGTAATGAAATCCAAGAAAAGCGGGAAAACGCGGGGAGGAGCGCCTCCGGGTCCCGGCCGGGGTGGAGGTCCGGACGGGAAAAAGGGCCTTACCCAAGAATATGTCCCGCCGTTTCGGCAGATACTACCCCGGCGAGAGGAGGGAGGACCATGGGCCTTTTGAAGCCGGAGCGGACGGACAGCGCCCCCCACCCCCGGAAGGAGCCCCGGTTCCCGGAGCCCCTTTCCCGGGAAAACCTGAAAAAAGTCTTTGCCGGCTGCGCGGACTACATGGAGCGGAGGGTCTATCTCCACGGGGACGCGGGCCGGACGGTGACGGTGTGCTACCTTCTGGGCATGACGCGCAACGAGCGCCTGAGCGACTATGTCCTCCGGCCCCTGGCCCAGGACCCGGCCCTGAGCCGGGTGGCGGAGGAGGAGCTGTTCTCCTTACTTCAATACGGGGCCCTCTACAACCTGGCGGCCAACCGGCGCACCACCCTGGACGAGGTGGTGAACGACCTGATCCTGGGCAGCTGTGCCCTGTTTTTCCCGGGGCAGAAGGACGCCCTCACCCTGCCGGTGCCCACCGAGGAGAAGCGGTCGGTGGGGGAGCCGGAGAACGAACCGGCCCTGAAGGGGGTGCGGGAGTCCTTTGTGGAGTCCATCCGCACCAACACCGCCATGGTCCGCCGGCACTTAAAGGCCCCGGAGCTGAAGATTCGGGAGCACATCGTGGGCCGCCGCTCCCGGACGATGGTGGACGTGCTCTACCTGGACGGCATCGCCGACCCTGCTACGGTGGAGCGGGTGGGCCGGAGGCTGGACGATGTGGACATCGACGGGGTGGAGGCCGCCGGGAACATCGAGGAGTACCTGGTGGACCACCTGAACACCCCTTTCCCCACCATGCCCTACACCCAGCGGCCCGACCGGTTCTGCCAGGCCCTTCTGGAGGGGCGGGTGGGGGTGATGGCCGACGGCCTGCCCTTCGCCTGGATGCTGCCGGGCACCATCGACCAGTTCTTCAAGACCGGCCAGGACCGGGCCTTCCACTGGATGACCGCCTCCGCTCTGAATGTGATCCGGTGGCTGTGCGCCCTGGCGACCATCCTGATCCCGGGCCTCTATATCGCCCTGGTCACCTTCCACCCGGAGGCCATCCCCGTGAAGCTGGCGCTGTCCATCGTGGCCGCCAAGCAGGAGGTGCCCTTCTCCACGGTGTTCGAGGTGCTCATCATGCTCCTGGCTTTTGAGGTGCTCCAGGAGGCGGGGCTGCGGCTGCCCAGCCCCATCGGGGCCACCGTCTCCATCTTAGGGGGGCTGGTGGTGGGCAACGCGGCGGTGGAGGCCCACATCGTCTCCCCGGCGGTGCTCATCGCCGTGGCCATCGCGGGGGTGGCCGGGTACGCCATGCCCTCCCAGGACTTCGCCGCCGCCCTGCGGCTGTGGCGGTTTTTGCTGGCTATCCTGGCCAGCGCGGCGGGGCTGTTCGGCCTGGCGGCGGGGTGCGCCGCCCTCATCTACCACCTGGCCAGCCTGGAGACCTTCGGGGTCCCCTACCTGGCTCCCTTCACCAACGGAGCGGGGGAGCCCCGGGGGCACCCCAACCTGCTGCGCCCCCCTCTGCCCAGGATGAAGTGGCGGGACGGGGCCAGACACACCTTAAATCGGAGGAACCAGCGATGAGACACGGGGTAGCGGCGATGCTCGGCATCGCAGTCCTGTTCCTGTCCGGGTGCGGAAAGGCCGCCCTGCCCTACGCCCGGGAGATGGGGGACATGGCCCTTCTGCGCACCATGGGGGTGGACGAGGGAGAGACGGAAGGGACGGTGCGGGTCACCGTATCCACCGGGCGGCGGGCCGCCGGACTCCAGGGGGAGAGCCAGCCGCCGTTGGTGCTCTCCGCCCTGGGGGACTCCCTCAGCGCCGCCTGCCTGTCCATGCAGGGGCTGAGCGACAACTATGTGTTTTACGGCTATGTAGACCAGCTCCTGGTGGGGGAGGGGGCGGCCCTGGAGGGGGTGGAGCCGGTGCTGGACTACTTCTCCCGGGACGGGGAGCTGGGCCTAGGGGCCCAGATGTGGCTCATCCGCGGCTCCACCGCCCAGGCGGCCCTGGAGGCAGGGGGTGAGACCGGCGTGGACGCCCGCCTGTTCACCCTCCAGACGGACAGCGAGATGGGGGCGGCGGGGATCACCCGGACGGCGGGGGAGGTGTTCTCCAGCCTGCTGGAGCAGGGATGCGCCTACCTGCCCGCCCTGGCGGTGACAGACCCGGGGGAGGCCGGGGGCGGGACCGTGCTCCTGGAGGCCGGGTACGGCGTGCTCCGGGAGGGGAAGCTGGTGGGCTATCTGGAGGGGGAGGGCGCCAAGGGCCTGGAGCTGCTCACCGGACAGACGGCGGCGGACATTATCGAGGTGGCGCTGCCCTCCGGGACGGCGGTGGCCCGGGTCACCGGGGCGGCGGTGGAGTGCGAGCCGGTGTACCAGGGGGAGGAGCTGGTGAAACTGCGCCTCTACGGGAGGATCACCGCCGAGCTGGCGGAGTTCCACGACCCGATGGACCAGGAGGAGCTGGAGCAGCTGCGCAAGGCGCTGGAGGAGCGGGAGAGCTTCCGCCTTCAGCGGGTGTTGGACCAGCTGCGCAGCTGGGGGAGCGACTGCACCGCCCTGGGCAGCCAGGTGGGGCGGGCCGACCCGGGCCGGTGGGAGGGCATTCAGGGGGAGTGGGAGCGGCTGTTTCCCTCGGTCCCCCTTGAAATTTCCGTCCAGGCGTCCCTGCGCCGCACCTACGGGGACCTAGCGTGATCGTGATGGAAAAGAAGCAAAACGAAGTTTTGCACAAAGTTCTTTTGCCTACTTTTCTTCCAAGAAAAGTAGGAAGGAGGTGGGAAGGTGGAAAAGGACCGGATCTCGCAGACCCAGCTGTGCGCCTTGCTGTGGGCGGGGCTGATGGCCCCGGCGGCGGAGCTGCTGCCGGCGGTGACCCTGCCCCTGGCCGGGCGGGGGGCCTGGCTGTCGGCGGTGATCGCCCTGCCCGTCCTGCTGGCCCTGGGAGGACTGCTGGCCAGGCTGGGGCAGCGGCCCGGGGGGCTGGCGGGGTCTATCCGCCGGGGGCTGGGGCCGGTGCTGGGCCGGGTGGTGCTGGCCGCGTATCTGGTGTGGGGGGAGCTGCTGCTGGCCCTGCGCCTGCGGCTGTGCGCCCAGCGGCTCATCGCGTCAGGGGAGCGGGACGGCTCGATGTGGTTTTTCCTGCCGGTGATCGCCCTGCTGGTGCTGTGGATGGCCCGGGGGAAGCTGTCCGCCTTCGCCCGGGCGGGACAGGTGTTTTTGGCGGTGCTCCTCATGGCCGCCGGGGCGGTGCTCCTGCTGTCCCTGTTCCAGATTAAGCCGGAGCACCTGCTCCCCCTGTGGCTGGGGGATGCTGTCCCTGCCCTGAGGGCGGCGGTCCCCCTGCTTGGAGTGCTAGGATATGGAGTCTTCGCCGCCTTCCTATTAGAAGAGACCGAGCCCGCCCGGCGGCGGGGCCGGGACTGGCTGCTGTGGGGCGGGGGCGGCTGCCTCCTGCTGGGAGTGGAACAGGCGGTGGTCACCGGAAACCTGGGCCCCCAGCTGGCCCAGCGGCTCAACAGCCCCTTTTTCGCCCTGGCCAAGAGCGTGGGGGTGGAGGGGGCCTTCCAGCGGGTGGAGAGCATCATCGCCGCCCTGTGGACCTTCGCTGACGTGGCCCTGCTGGGGACGCTGGCCTTCGCCCTGTGGAAGCTGGCCCGGGCCCTCTTCCCCAAGGTGAGGCAGAAGCCGGCGGTGACCGGGGCCCTCCTTCCCGGGGCGGTTCTGGGGATCGCCGCCTTCCCAGAGGGGATGCTGGCGGACGCCTTCGGCCGGGAGAGCGCCCTTTTAGGCAACTTGATCCTTGGGGTGTTGGCGCCGGTTTTGGTATTTCTGGTGTGCTGGGGGCGGGGGATGTTCCGTCAGGACCCATATCTTGTGGATAAACCGGTGGATAAAGTGGAAGATATAGTTGTCCCGGGAAAAGTAGAAAAAAAGAGGGAAAAAACAGAAAAAAGTGATTGACAAGGGAGGGAAAGTTTGCTATGATAGCAAAGCGCTTGTGAGGAACAAGCGCGCCCCCTTCCGAGCGGAATCGAGCGCGAAACAAATCGAAAAAGATTTGAAAAAGTGCTTGACAAAGTTCTGGAGCGGTGGTAATATAAATAGGTCGTCCGCGAGGGCGGCTGAGGGAGTAAGCCGGTCGGCTGGTCTGGAAAGAACTTGAAAAAGTTTTAAAAAACTTGAAAAAAGTTCTTGACAAGAGCAAAACGACATGATAAAATAAACTCCCGCCGCTGAAAGCGGTGTGCACCTTGTAAATTAAACAACGTAACAAACACGAAGCACCAGATTTGGATTTGGTTGTTCAAACAAGCTTAGCTTGAAGGACAATCGTTAAATTTC
>CALWWF010000104.1 GCA_944385165.1 uncultured Oscillospiraceae bacterium | reverse complement strand
AAAAGTTATGAAAACCGCCTCAAAACATCAGTTTTGAGGCGGTTTTTGGTCCGAGTGGGGAGACTCGAACTCCCGGCATCTTGCTCCCAAAGCAAGCGCGCTACCAACTGCGCTACACCCGGTTATGGAATTTTCCAACTGTGGTCAAATATGGGGTCAACGCCGGTTTTTGACCAGTTCCCGGCGAGGTGAAAAACTCCGTCAGCTTTAGTGCCCCAGAGCTTTCCAGGATTTTGGAGAAGTGCGGCTCGAACTCCGGCCTCACGCTCCCAAAGCAGGCGCGCTACCAACTGCGCTACACCCGGATATGAAGTTGTGGGGTGGCCCGGGCGTATTCTCCCAAAGCAAGCGCGCTACCAACTGCGCTACACCCGGTTATTTGGTTTTACTGTCATAATTGAACGCAAGTCCTTGCGGCTCATAGTCAGCCGCACGGCCAGGCACATATCTGGCTGAATCTATGAAACGCAATCGTTGCTTGGATAGTATAGTATATTTTGAAAAAGATTGCAAGGGGGCGGCGGAATATGCTAAGATATTTTCGCAACGAATCCGTGAGGTGATACAGATATGCGCATGAGAAAGAAACCGAACCTGGGTCCGCGGATGGAGCGCTGCGCCCAATTTCTGATTGAAGACCCCCGGGAGCTCCGGGGGCAGTGGCGGCAGCAGTTAAAGCCGGACGCCCAGCAGGTCTGGCTGGAGCTGGGCTGCGGTAAGGGCCGTTTTACCGCCGAGACGGCCCAGCAGAACCCGGAAGTGCTCTATCTGGCGGTGGAGCGGGTACCGGACGCCATGATCGTAGCCATGGAGCGCTGCGCCGCCAAGGGGCTGACCAACGTCTTTTTTGTGGACGGGGACGCCGCCCTGCTCCGGGAGTTTTTCGCCCCCGGCGAGGTAGACCGCCTGTTTATCAACTTCTGCGACCCCTGGCCCTCCAACCGCCACGCCAAGCGGCGGCTGACCCATGAGAACTTCCTGGTCCTGTACCGGGGTATTTTGAAGGACGGAGGACAGATCCACTTTAAGACAGACAACCACGATCTGTTTGAATACTCCCTCTTCCAGTTCCCCAAGGCGGGCTACTCCCTCTCGGAGGTCACCCGGAACCTGCACGAGCACGGGATCCAGGGGGTCATGACCGACTATGAGGAAAAGTTCCACCGGCTGGGCACCCCCATCAACCGGTGCGTGGGCACCAAGGAACACCTGGAAACCGAACCGGAATTTCATCCCATTCCAGGCCCCGATTTTCACCGGGCTGCGAAAGAATCTACACAGGAAGCGGCCCCCTTCCAGCCATAACCATAGAACACAGCGCCGTCTGAGAGTTCCTCCCAGACGGCGCTGCTTTGTTTTGATGGGAATCAGGCCAGAAGCAGGCGGTCGTTCTCCATCTCCTCGCCGGAGGCCTTGGTGAACCGGGCCAGCAGGTCGGGAACGGTGAGCTTCTTCTTCTCCTCACCGCTGATGTCCAGGATGACCCTTCCGGCGTCCAGCATGATGAGCCGGTTGCCGTGGGCGATGGCGTCCTTCATATTGTGGGTGACCATCAGGGTGGTGAGCTTGTGCTCCTCCACGATCTGGTCGGAGATCTCCAGCACCTTGGCCGCCGTTTTTGGGTCCAGGGCGGCGGTGTGCTCGTCCAGCAGGAGCACCCTGGGCTTTTTCAAAGAGGCCATCAGCAGGGTCAGCGCCTGGCGCTGCCCGCCGGAGAGCAGCCCCACCTTGGCGGTGAGCCGGTCCTCCAGGCCCAGACCCAAGGGTTTAAGCAGCTCTTTGAACTGCCCCCGCTCCCCTTTGCGGATGCCCCAGCGGAGGGTGCGCTTCTCCCCCCGGCGGGCGGCCAGGGCCAGATTTTCCTCGATGGTCATATCCCCCGCCGTCCCCACCATGGGGTCCTGGAACACCCGGCCCAGATAGAGGGCCCGGCGGTACTCCGTGAGATCGGTCACATCCACGCCGCCGATCCGGATACTCCCCTCGTCCACCGGCCACACGCCGGCAATGGCGTTGAGCATGGTGGACTTGCCCGCGCCGTTGCCGCCGATGACGGTGGCAAAGTCCCCCTCCTCCAGGGTGAGAGACAGGTGGTTCAGCGCCGTCTTCTCGTTGACGGTGCCGGGATTAAAGGTCTTGCAGACCTGATGCAGTTCAAGCATGGTTGCTCCTCCTGTTCCAAGCGGGGTCCTTGTCCGTTCCGTCGGCGGATGAATTCCGGCGGCGGTTCTTTTGGGCCAGATTGTTTTTCCAGTAGGGGATGGCCAGGAAGATGGCCACCACCAGGGCGGAGATCAGCTTCATATCGTTGGTATTCAGCCCCATGCGGATGACCAGGGCGATGACGATATAGTAGACGATGGCGCCTACTACCACTCCCGTCAGCTGGCCGCCAAAGGCGCGGACGCGGGAGAAGAGCACCTGGCCAATGATGACGGCGGCCAGGCCGATGCCGATGGCGCCCCGGCCCATATGCACGTCAGAAGCGCTCTGATACTGGGCAAACAGGCCGCCGGACAGGCCCACCAGGGCGTTGGAGAGCACCAGAGCCACCATCTTAGTGCGGTTTGTGTTGATGCCCTGGGCACGGGCCATATTGGGATTGCTGCCGGTGGCCCGGACGGCGCTGCCCAGCTCGGTTCCAAAGAACCAACACAAAATCAGCACGATGCCCACGCAGAACAGCAGGGCGATGAGACAGGTCTGCTCCGGGTAACGGATGCTGGCCATGACCGGAGACGCATCCACGCTGGCCGACACATTGGAGCGGTTGCCCATGATTCGCAGGTTGATGGGGTAGAGGGCCAGCTGAGACAGGATTCCGGCCAGGATGCCGGGGATGCCCATCTTGGTGTGGAGAATGCCGGTGACAGCCCCCGTAATGCCGCCGGCGATCAGGGCGCCCACCAGGGCCACCGGGGCCGGGATCCCGTTTACGATCATGACTGCGGCCACCGCACCCCCGGTACAAAGGGAGCCGTCTACCGTCAGGTCCGGAAAATCCAGGATTTTATAGGTGATGTACACCCCCAGCGCCATCAGGCCCCAAATCAGGCCCTTCGCTACGGCGTCCGGCATTTGGGCCAGGAGCGCGGTGAAGAAATTCATGGGTGGTTCCTCCCGTTACAAAATCTGAAAACGTATGCTTACTTCACATACTGCTGCATGGACTCGGGAACGGTGATGCCCAGCTCGTCGGCCACACTCTGGTTGATGGTGATGTCCATATCTTCTACGGACATGACGCCGATGGGCATGGAAGCGGGATCGGCCCCATCCACCAGGATGTCATAGGCCATCTCGCCGGCCCGGTAGCCCATGGTATAGTAGCTGATGGAGATGGACAGCAGGGCGCCGTCATTCTCCTCGGCGGTGAAGCTGGAGATGACGGGAACCTTCTGGTTCAAGGCCACATTCTTCACCAGCTCCATGTTGCCGGCCAGCAGGTTGTCGGTGGGGATGTAGATGGCGTCGGCCTGGGTGCAGGCCTCGGTGACCACGGAGGAGATGTCGTTGGAGTCGTTGGCGGTGAACTCCTCAGTGGTGATGCCGGCGGCCTCAAAGGCGGCGGCGGCGGTCTCAGACTGGATGCGGGAGTTCTCTTCGCCGGAGGAGCGGATGATGGCCACGCTCTGCGCTTCGGGCAGCAGCTCCTGGAGCAGAGCCACATGGTTGCTCACATCGGACAGATCGGAGTAGCCGGTGACGTTGCTGCCCGGGGCATCGTTGGAGTCCACAATGCCGGTAGACACATAGTCGGTGACCGAGGTGCCCACCACAGGGATGGTGGTGGTGGCCTCCTTGGCACACTGGACGGCGGTGGTGGCATTGGCCATGATCAGATCCACATTGTCGGTGACAAACTTGGAAACGATGGAGGTGCAGTTGGCCTGCTCACCGCCGGCGTTCTGCTCGTCAAACTCCACATTTTCCTCCCCCAGCAGCTCAGTGAGGGCGTCCTTAAAGCCCTGGGTGGCCTCGTCCAGAGAGGGGTGCTGCATCTGCTGGCAGATGCCGATATGGTACACCCCGTCTGCTCCGGCAGAGGTGGAAGCAGACGCATCCGCTCCGCTTCCGGAGCTGGAGGTACCGGCAGAACCAGAGGAGGAGGCGCCGCCCATGCAGGCGGTGAGGGACAGGCCCATGGTCAAAACCAGGCCGGCCGCAAGAAGCTTTTTCATATCCATTTCTCCTTTTTTCTGAAACTAGGTTTTAGGTCGCGAAAGCCGGGCTTCCGCGTATACAAAAGCGGCTCCGCTGTCTGAAACAACGGAGCCGCTTTGGTATCTCATCGGTTTATAAAACAGGCTGCAATTGTTTCAGACGCATATCTCTGTTGGGAAAAAAGACGTCAAAAAACAGGCCCGCAAAAAAGCGCGCCTTGCAGATAAAGAAAAACAGAGAGGAAGCCGGCAGTTCCACCGCACGACGCTTCATGCTGGTGATCATAGCAGACTCCTCCTCTCCACCGGATAATCCGATTTCTTGATACAAACACTATAGTCCCATTATTTTGGAAATACAACCCGGAATTTTATCCAATAATTCAGGGACATTCCCGCAAAATTCCGGGTTTTTCCCTAAGTTTTTCGGGATGGGCGGGTCTGCTGCCTATGCACAGCCGCCTAAGGACGCCCCGCCGCCCCCCGCTGTTCCTGGATTTTCCACCGCACCCCCACGGTGAACACCCCGTCCTTCAGCTCCGCGAAGGCGCAGTGGCCCATCTGCCCGGCCAGGGCCTTGACGATGGCCAGCCCCAGGCCGGTATTCTGCCCGGTGCGCATCTGGTCGGCAGTGTAGAACCGCTCAAACACCCGGAGCACGTCCTCCTGGGTGAGGCTCGGGGCGTCGTTAGAGAAGGCGGTGACGAGGGAATCTCCCTGGGCATAGAGGCGGATGTCTAGGGTATTGGAGCCGTATTTTAAGGCGTTCCCAATGAGATTTGTCAAAATGCGGGTGACCGCCCCCGAGTCGGCGGGGACAGGGGGCAGATGCTCCTCCAGCTCCACCGTCACCTGGAAACCTGCCTGCTCAAAGTCCTCATAGAACCCCGCCAGCAGGGGCTCCAGGGCCCGCCTCAGGTCCACCGGCTGGAGCTCCAGGGGGTACTCGCCCCCCTCGATGCGGGACAGGTCGTAAAAGGAGGTAATCAGGTCCTGGAGCACCTTCGCCCGGCCCGCTACGATGTCCAGATAGTGGTGGGACTCCTCCGGGGACAGATCCCCCCGCTCCAGCAGCTGGAGATAGCCCAGAATGGAGGTGAGGGGGGTGCGCAGGTCGTGGGAGACGTTGGCGATCTGTCGCCTTAAACTCTCCTCCCGGCTGCGCAGGGCCCGGGTCTCCCGCTCCTTATCCTCCAGCAGGCCGTTGATCTGGGCAAGCAGCTCCTCCAGCTCCCGGTCCGGCCCGGGCAGGCGCAGGCGTGCCCCGGCGTGGGCCCGGGCCTCTTTCAGATCATGGGCGGCCCGGCGAAGGGCGCGGCTGCGGCGGTACTGCAAATACAGTACCGCCAACAGCAAAATCAGGGAGAATATGAGAAGAATCACCATGGGACACTCCTCCGGTCATAGGAAGATTTTGGGGGAACAGCCTTCTAGACACCCCCCGCCGTCACCGCAGCTCCCGCCGCTGGAGAACGGCGATAGCGATCAGCGAGGTGCCGATGAGCCACATCAGCCCCAGCGCCCAGCAGTAGAGCAGCGGGGGCGGTGCCTCCACAAAGTTATCCGGCGTCAGCATGATGGAGATGCCGGTGTCGATCCCCTCGATCACCATATCTCCGTTCCAGAAGGGAGTCATGGGGTGCAGGGCATAGAGCAGGGTGCTGACGGGACTGGGCCTTCCCGTGTTGGAGGGGACCACGGTGGCCGCCGCCCCCAGAAGGGGGAACCCCACCAAGTAGTACATCGCCACCAAAATCCGCGCCATCGCACCGGAGCGGCACACGAATTTCAGGCACAGGAACAGCCCGGCGGAGGCCATCCAAAGGGGGAGGGCGGTGAGGGTCAGGACGGTATACTGCTCCAAAATTTGAGGCATCTGGCCGATCCCCGGCAGAAAGGCCAGGGCAAGGACCAGGGCGAAGAGGGTCATGGCCAGCACCAGCCCCACCCCCAGCAGCAGGGCGGTGCACAGCCTGGACAGGTACATCTTCCACCGGGGGATGCCGAACACCGCCTCGTTCTTCAGCAAAACCTGCTTGCCGTCCACCCGGGCGCTGGCCAGGTCGGCGCAGGGGACGGCGAAGACCATACCCAAAATGGCCGCGTACTCGATGGTTTGAAAGAGGAGCGCGGCGTCCCCGCTCTGGGGCGGGAGGGCGCAGGCGGCGATGAGCAGCGTCACCCCCGCCAGCAGCACCCCCAGCAGGCTCCACAGTCCCCATCTCTGGCAGCGGATGCGGTAGAACTCCGCCCGGATCAGGTTTCCCATGGCCCGCGCCCTTTCGGACAGAAGCGGAGAATCAGCGCGGCCAGCAGGGCCAGGGCCGCGGCAATACAGAGCAGTTTTTTCATGGAACATAACCTCCTGAAATGGGAATCGGGATTTCAGCCAGCCTTCCCCCCTGAGGGGGGAAGGTGCCGAGCAAAGCGAGGCGGATGAGGGGAAGGTGGTGGGTGGAACGAACTCACCCTCATCCGTCACGGCCTTCGGCCGTGCCACCTTCCCCCTAAAAGGGGGAAGGCCAGACTGTCAAAAAACCTTGCTCTTTAAAGTTTCGGAAGGAAAGATAGTGTGAAAGAAAACCGTCAGGGTTGTCTTTCACGTGCAATCAAACCACTTTTCAGAACGTTTTGACGTTCTGAAAAGTGCTGGCAGCTTGTCGAAAAGACCTTTTCGACAAGCTGGGCTTTTTTGTCTTACTTAATTTCTTTCCTGGAAAACAGGGCCGCCCCTACGGCGGTGGCGGCAACCGCCCAGCTTAGGCCCACCAGCCAGCACTGGCCGATCTTACTCCAGGGCAGGTCCCCCAGAAGAAGCTGGTCCATGTGGTAGGTGAGGGTCAGATGGTACAGGGAGGTAAACACGGGGTCCACATACTTTCCCAAATTGTCCAGGGCCATGGGGAGCAGCATCAAAATCCCAATGTAGGAAAACCCCGCCATGGTGGAGTTGGTGATGAGGAAATAGCAGGCGATGGCCAGGGACATCCCTCCCAGCCACAGCGGGAAGGCGGAGAGCGTATAGAACCCCAGGGACCGGAAGGCGTTGACCACGCTCCGGCCCACGTCCACCCCGTACATGGCCTGGGCGTCCGCCTGGCTGGGCAGGCCCAGCAAAATCAGGCCGGCCAGGGTATATACCGCCACCAGCACCAGGTAGAGGGCCGCCAGCACCAGCAGGGTGACCACCCACCGGGAGGCGTAGATGCGGAAGCGGCCAATGCCGAAGGACGCCTCATTTTTCAGGGTGTTGTACTTATACTGCTCAGAGAAGACCATGTCCACCCCCAGGATCACCAGGTAGATGCCTGCGGGCATCCCGAACAGCAGAGCGGTGACCGCGAAGGGCAGATTGACGGGGTTGACCCCGCTGGCCTCGGTCTTGATCAGATACAGGCAGAAGATGACCCCCAGGGAAAAGAGGGCGCACAGGGCGGTGGTGATCCAGAAGTAGGGGCGGTGGACCACCTTATAGCACTCGGCCTGGATAGAGCGGAGCATCAGAACCCCTCCTTTCCGGCGGCGTGGTGGCCTCCGATGAGGGAGAGGAAGTAGTCCTCCAGATTGCTGTCCCGCTGCTGGGCGGAAATGAGGCCCACGCCGTTTTCCAACAGGCAGCGGTTCACCGTCTGAGGCTGGTCCAGGAAGGTGTACAGCCGCAGCTTGTTGTGGGGCAGCACCTCAAAGTCCCGGGTGCCCAGCTGCTCCTCCAGCACCCGGGCGGCCTTGGCCGTATCGTCCACGGTGAGCTCCAGGCACTCCCGGCACTTCTCCCGCAGGTGGTCGGCGGAGACGCTCTCCAGCACCCGGCCCTTTTCAATGAAGGCGTAGTGGGTGGCCAGGGTGGACAGCTCGGAGAGGATGTGGCTAGAGATGAGGATGGTGGTCTGCCGCTCCCGGTTCAGGCGGAGGAGCAGCTCCCGGAACTCCACGATCCCCTCCGGGTCCAGGCCGTTGATGGGCTCGTCCAGAAGGAGGAACTCCGGGTGGTTCATCAGGGCCAGGGCCAGGCCCAGCCGCTGCTTCATCCCCAAGGAGAAGGTCTTGAACTTTTTCTTTCCGGTATCCGCCAGGCGCACCTGCTCCAGGGCCTCGTCCACGCACGCTTTCCCCGGGATGCCCCGCTGGATACGGTAGTACTCCAGGTTCTGCCGGGCGGTGAGGTAGGGGTAGAAGGAGGGGATCTCCACCATGGCCCCGGTGCGGGAGCGCTCCCGGTCTAGGGCGGCGGGGGTGGAGGCCCCAAACAGGGTCAGCTCCCCGGCGGTGGGGTGGGACTGTCCGGAGATGAGCCGGATGAGGGTGGTCTTCCCCGCCCCGTTGCGGCCCACCAGGCCGAAGATCTGCCCCCGCTCCACGGACAGGTCCGCGTGGTCCAGGGCCAGGGTGCGGCCGTACCGCCGGGTCAGGCCCTGGGTGTGTAAAATCACTTCCGACATTATGGAATCCACCTTTCTGGTTTTGAAAAGTCGGCGTACGCCGTATTGTTCCGTACGGCTTTATCATAGGGGAGAAAGGTTGATTCCCCACAAAGAAAGGATAAAGAAAGTTTAAAGTTTTTGGGAGCTGAATTTAAACCCGCCGGTACACATGTACATCGAAACCCGCCTCCACGTCCAGTTCCTCCAGACCGGCCAGCCGCTCCACTCCCTCCCTGGGGGTCTTCCAGGCGTAGGGGGTCATGCCGAACAGGGCCATGATGTCCTCGGAGCACGCCAGATGGACCCGGTACCGCAGGGGGACCGCCTCCAGCCATCGAAAGCCCGGGTAGTCCTCCCGGCGCACCCCGTTCTCGTAGGGCCGGGGGTAGAGGACTTCCTTCATCTCCCACAGGTGCCGGGCGGAGGGGACCGCGTAATAAAAGTGCCCGCCCGGGCGTACCACCCGGGCAAACTCCTCCGGGCACAATGGGGAGAACACATTGGCCAGCAGGTCCGCCGCCCCGTCCGCCACCGGCAGATGGTACACGGAGGCCACGGCAAACTCCCCCTCCTTCACCCGCCTGGCCGCCCGGCGCAGGGCAATTTTGGAGATGTCCACCCCGGCGACCCGGGGGCTGCGCCCCCCTTTGGCCAAGGCCTGGGCCAGCCCCAGGGTGTAGTACCACTCCCCGCAGCCGCTGTCCAGCAGGGCGGGGGCGGGCAGGTCCCCCGCGTCCCGCTCCGCCAGGGCGCACAGGGTCTCCCGGAGGGGGGCGTAGTACCCCTTGTCCAGAAAGGCGGAGCGGGCGGCCACCATGGCCTTGTCGTCCCCCGGGTTCTTGGAGTGCTTCCGGTTGGCGGGGAGCAGGTGGACGTACCCGGCGGCAGAGCGGTCAAAACTGTGCCCGCTGGGGCAGGTATAGGTATGCTCCCCCGCCGTCAGAGGGCCGCGGCACAGGGGGCAGCAAAAGAAACTCATTCTGGTTCACCTCAAGGAGTATTATGGCAAATTTTTGGGGAAAAGGCAAGGCCGGCCCCTTTCCTCCCCCCTGGGCCTGGGGCAAAAGCGGGCTTGCCAAGGGGGGCGGGAAATGGTATACTGACATCGCTCAAACATTTGTACCAGGAGGTGGAGCGAATGACCCTGATCCTGTGCGCCGATGACCGGGGCGGCCTGGCCTTTCACCGCCGCCGCCAGAGCCGGGACCGGACAGTATGCGCCGACCTTATGTCCGACGGGGCGGGGAGGCTGATCTGGATGGAGCCCTACTCCCGGCCCCTGTTCCCGGAGGCGGCCCCCAACCTGCGCACTGCGGCCCAGCCCTGGACCCAGGCCGGGCCCGAGGACCTGTGCTTTCTGGAACGCGCAGACCCCGCCCCCGCCCTGGAGCGGGCAGAGGCGCTGATTGTCTACCGCTGGAACCGGCACTACCCCTCCGACCTGCGCATCTCCCTGCCCCCCCAGGGCTGGTCCCTGGCCGCCCAGCGGGAGTTTCCCGGCTACTCCCACGACACCATTACGAAAGAGGTCTACACACGATGAGATATGTCAAGCAAGCCGCCCTGTCCCTGGTTTTGTGCCTGTGCCTGCTCCTGTCCGCCTGCGGAGCCCTCCCTCCCGGCACAGGGGGGACCTCCTTCTCCCTGGAGGACATCCCCGAATTTTCCGGGGAACCTTATGTCGTGCTGGAGGACAACCAGCCCTCCTTCACCCAGGAGGAACTGGATGGGGCCGCGGAAGGATTTGAGGAGTACAGCCCCCTGGACGCCCTGGGCCGGTGCGGGACCGCCTACGCCAGCGTGGGGACGGACACCATGCCCACCGAGGACCGGGAGTCCATCAGCCAGGTGAAGCCCTCCGGCTGGCAGACGGCCCAGTACAGCACCGACCTGGTGGACGGGGGCTATCTGTATAACCGCTGCCACCTGATCGGCTTCCAGCTCACCGGCGAGAACGCCAACGAGGAGAACCTGATCACCGGCACCCGGTACTTAAACGTGGAGGGGATGCTCCCCTTTGAAAACATGGTGGCCGACTATGTGAAGGAGACGGACAACCATGTGCTCTACCGGGTCACCCCCGTCTTCTCCGGCTCCGAGCTGGTGGCCCGGGGGGTGGAGCTGGAGGCCCTGTCCGTGGAGGACGGGGGCGAGGGCGTGTGCTTCCATGTATACTGCTATAACAACCAGCCGGGGATTACCATCGACTACGCCACCGGGGACAGCTGGCTCAGCGAGGACGCGCCCCAGAGCTCCGGCTCCGCCCCCTCTGCCCAGGGAAGTTCCCAGGGAACACAGGAGCACTATGTGCTCAACACCAGCTCCAAGAAGTTCCACCTGCCCGGCTGCTCCGGCGTGGAAAATATGAATCCCGACAACCGGCAGGACTACACCGGTTCCCGGGAGGAGCTGATTTCTCAGGGGTATTCGCCCTGCGGGACGTGTAAACCGTAACCAGAGTTCTTTTACAGGGAGTTTCGCCGCCGAGGCGGCGAGTGACTTTTGGACGCCCAAAAGTCACCAAAAAGCGCTAGGGGGAATTTACAGGGGCAAACTTCGTTTGCCATGTTAAATTCCCCCTAGGACCCCCATTACGGGGGGTACCCCTTTGGGCAGGAGGTGCCCATCCGGCGCGCAAAATTTGAGTGGGTATCTAAATTCCCACCGGGCCACTTCGTCGTCACGGATTTCGTATCCCTCGCTTCGCCCTGGCGGGCAAAGCGCGCTCACTCCATCGCTCCTCCTCTCCAACGCAAACCCGCTTCGCTGGGCTTTGCGTTGGGGGCCACCT
>CALWWF010000103.1 GCA_944385165.1 uncultured Oscillospiraceae bacterium | reverse complement strand
AGCCGGGCGGAGTAGAACTTCACCTCCGCCCCGTAGAGCAGGGTGTCGTGGTTGGCGGTGCCCGGGGCGATCTTGTCCAGGACGTAGATCATCTCGATGATGTCGTCCAGCTGCCGCTTGGGCAGGGCCAGGGACAGGTCCCCGGGGACGGCGGCGGTGAGGGTGGGCCGGGTGAAGGACTTGCTCAGCCGGTGCTCGTTGGTGCGCACCCCCTTCACCAGGTCGCCGAAGCGCTGCACCAGCACCCCCCCGGCCAGCATATTGCTCAGGGAGGCGATGTGCTTGCCGTAGCGGTAAGGCTCGTTGAAGGGCTGGGTGAAGCGGTTGGACACCAGCAGGGCGAAGTTGGTGTTCTCGCTGCGCAGCTTGGGGTCGGCGTAGGAGTGGCCGTTGACCGTGTTGATGCCCTCCACATTCTCCGCCACCACATGGCCGTAGGGGTTCATGCAGAAGGTGCGCACTTGGTCTCCGTACTGCTGGGTGCGGTAGACCAGCTTGGACTCGTACACCACGTCGGTGATGTGCTCAAACACCGAGGCGGGCAGCTCCACCCGCACGCCGATGTCCACCTGGTTGTTGAGCAGCTCCAGGCCCAGGGCCTTGCACTGCTCGGAGAACCACTCCGCCCCGGAGCGGCCGGGGGCGGCGATGAGCCGCTTGCAGGCCACCTCCTCCCCGCTCTCCAGGGTCAGGCGGAACCCCCCCTCCCCGTCCTGGGCGATGTGCTTGACGGCGGTGTTGAAGCGGAACTCCAGCTTGTCCTTGAGCCCCTCGTAGATGTTCTGCAAGATGCGCAAATTGTTCTCGGTGCCCAGGTGCTTGCACCGGGCCTGGAGCAGGTGCAGGTCGTATCCCAGGGCCTTCCGGGCCAGGGCCTTGGCCTCGGGGGTTTGGGTGGAGAACACCTGGTCGGTGGCCCCGTGGGCGACGTTGATGGAGTCCACATAGTCGATCAGCTCCATCACATGTTTGGGCTCCATAAAGTCGGTGAGCCAGCCGCCGAACTCGGTGGTAAAGTTAAACTTCCCGTCGGAAAAGGCCCCCGCTCCGCCGAAGCCGCACATGGTGTCGCACACGGAGCAGTGGATACACTCCCGCACCTTTCCCGCCACGATGGGGCAGCTGCGGTGGTAGATGTCCCGCCCCTGGTCCAGGGCAAGGACCTTCAGGCCGGGGCGGTGGTGGGCCAGCTCGTAGGCGGCGAAGATGCCCGCCTCGCCGCAGCCCAGGATGGCAACGTCATACATGGGGTTCATGGGGTGTCTCCTCTCTCCTCACAAAATTTTCCGCCGGCCGGAGCCGGTGGGGGTACAATCGGGTACAGTATAGCATACGCCAAAGAAAAACAGAATACAAAACCGGAAAAAATTCCGTCCGGGCCTTGTTTCATAAACATGGCCGAAAGATGCAAAAACGCCGGGAGCCCAGGCCCCCGGCGGACAGTTTGCCCACAGTCAGCTTTTTTCCTCAAAGGTGGCGCCGCAGCTGCGGCAGGTGACGGTGATTCTGCCCTTCCCCCGGGGCACCCGGAGCTGCTGGCCGCAGTTGGGACACTTGAAATAGCAGTGCTCCTTGTCCCGGTGGATGGTCCGGCGCAGGCGGAACCACTGGATGGCCGGCCCGGCCACCCGTAAAAACTGGGCGTTCTCCGCCCGGCGGCGGGCCGGGTTCCGGGACAGAAGCCGGAACAGGGCAAAGAGGATCACCACAAAGGAGATCCAATACAGGGGCTCCAGCCCGGTAACGAGATAGAGCACAAAAAAGGCCAAATAAAGGACCAGCAGAGCCACATTCAGCTGGTCGTTTCCATAGCGGCCATACATAAACCGCTGGAGTGCATTGCGGATCATAGAGCGCCTCCTCGTGCGGGGTAGATACAAAACGCCCGGCTCAACCGTTTCGATTTTCTAACCGTATGATACCGCGGACGGGAAAAATCGTCAAGGAACCAATCGTAAACAAAGTGTAAATTGTGTCCAGGAGGGGGACATTCCCGGGAATTTTGTCCACCGCCGCCGGGGGAGCGCCCCTCTTGCCAGAGGGAGGAAAATCCGATATACTGGGGAAAAACGCTCCCTGCCGGAGCATGACACAGGAGGGTCCGGCTATGAAACGCATTGACAAAGAGAACTACTATCTGGACATCGCCGAGACGGTGCTGGAGCGGTCCACCTGCCTGCGCCGGTGCTACGGGGCCATCATCGTGAAAAACGACGAGATCGTCGCCACCGGCTACAACGGCGCCCCCCGGGGGCGGAAGAACTGCATGGACCTGGGCTATTGCACCCGGGAGGCCATGCAGGTGCCCAGCGGGGAGCGCTACGAGCTGTGCCGCTCGGTCCACGCGGAGATGAACGCCATCATCTCCGCCGCCCGGCGGGACACCCTGGGGGCCACGCTGTACCTGGCCGGCCGGGAGGCCAAGAGCGGGGAGCTGCTCCACGACGCCACCTCCTGCTCCATGTGCCGCCGGGTCATCATCAACGCAGGCATCGACCGGGTGGTCATCCGCTCCGGGGAGCGGGAGTTCCGGGTGGTCCATGTGGAGGACTGGGTGCGGGAGGACGACTCCCTGCCGGAGGAGACGTGAGGACCGGATTTTACCGGCTGCCCCCCAAATTCTTTTCCGCGATTTTTCTTGAATTGCGCCGCAGCCCTGTGGTATACTAAACCTGTATGAACTGCCCCCGGCCCGCCGGGCGGGCCGGTAATTTTGCCAGGAAAGGATGTGGAAGCCGCATGGAAGGCCGAAGTCGCCATCGGGACGCAGAAGAATGCTGTCACGAACGGCAGCCGGCGGAACCCGGCCATGCTGGCTTCCGCCCCTGATCACCCGCCAGGGGAGCGCCTGGGCCGGAGCAGGAAGGAACCCTCCGGCCGCGGTCCCGTGGCGCGTTTTGCCCGCTCGTAACAGCCACAGGCGCGCTGCGCCCTGTGGTTTTTTTGTGTCCCGCTTTCGCCGAAAAGATCCATTTTGATTTGGAAAGGGGAGAGCCCGATGCAGGAGAAGTACGACCTGGAAGAACTGACCGAACTGGTCCAAACCAAGCAGTTCCGCAAGCTGCGGAGCATTTTGATGGAAATGAACGAGGTGGACATCGCCGAGTTCCTGGACGAGCTGGGGCCGGAGGAGACCGTGCTGGTCTTCCGGCTGCTGCCCAAGGAGCAGGCCGCCGAGGTGTTCACCGAGCTGGAGGACTCCGACGACCAGGAGCGGCTCATCAACGCCCTGAGCGACAAGGAGCTGCGGGAAGTGCTGGACGAGCTGTACCTGGACGACACGGTGGACGTGATCGAGGACATGCCCGCCAACGTGGTGTCCAGAATCCTGCGCAACAGCGACCCGGCGTCCCGCAGCCAGATCAACCAGCTGCTCAACTACCCCAAGGACTCCGCCGGGTCCATTATGACCACCGAGTATGTGTTCCTCCACCCGGACGCCACGGTGGAGGAGTCCTTCGCCCGCATCCGCAAGGAGGGCATGGACAAGGAGACCATCTACACCTGCTATGTCACGGAGAACCGGGTGCTTCTGGGTGTGGTCACTGTGCGGCGGATGCTCCTGTCCACCTATGAGACCCGCATCGGGGACATCATGGAGACCAATGTGCTGTCGGTGAACACCCACGAGGACAAGGAGGACGTGGCCCAGCTGTTCTCCAAGTACGACCTGTCGGCCATCCCCGTGGTGGACGGGGAGGACCGCCTGGTGGGCATCATCACCTTCGACGACGCCATGGACGTCATCGAGGAGGAGACCACCGAGGACTTCGAGAAGATGGCGGCCATCCTCCCCTCCGACAAGCCCTATCTGAAGACCGGGGTGTTCGAGACCTGGCGCTCCCGCATCCCGTGGCTGCTGCTGCTCATGCTGTCGGCCACCTTCAGCGGCATGATCATCACCCACTTCGAGTCGGTGCTGGCCTCCTGCGTGGTCCTCACCTCCTTCATCACCATGCTGTCGGGCACCGGGGGCAACTCGGGCTCTCAGTCCTCGGTGGCGGTGATCCGCGCCCTCTCCCTGGGGGAGGTGGAGTTCTCCGACATGCTGGCCGTGGTGTGGAAGGAGGTCCGGGTGGCCCTGCTGTGCGGGCTCTGCCTGGGCGGGGCCAACTTCGGCAAGATGATGCTGGTGGACCGGCTGCTTATGGGCAACGCCGAGGTCACCATCCAGGTGGCCCTGGTGGTGTGCACCACCCTGGTGCTCACCGTGCTGTGCGCCAAGATCGTGGGCTGCACCCTGCCCATGGCGGCGGAGAAGATTGGCATCGACCCCGCCGTGATGGCGGCCCCCTTCATCACCACCATTGTGGACGCTTTGTCCCTGCTCATCTACTTCGCCATCGCCAGCCAGGTGCTGGGGATCTGAACCGAAACAGCCGGACCTCCGCGCAGCGGGGGTCCGGCTGTTTGATCAGGCGCGGGAGGGGCGGTTTGCCTCGGGAACAGGCCCAGAAGGGAAGCCCCAATTCCTTTATGTGTTCCCGCTCCCGCAGGGGGCGGGAACAGCAAGAAAAAATTTTGAACCTGGGAACACAGAAGCGAATGGGGAAAAACGGAAAATGGAAGCTTTCGTTGCTTGCGGCAACGGGCCCGATCCCCTACAATGGAGGCATCCG
>CALWWF010000102.1 GCA_944385165.1 uncultured Oscillospiraceae bacterium | reverse complement strand
TTATTTTACCATGTCGTTTCGTCCTTGTCAAGAACTTTTTTCAAGTTTTTTAAAACTTTTTCAAGTTCTTTCCGGGCCGCCCGACCGGCTTACTCCCTCAGCCGCCCCTCGCGGACGACCTATTTATATTACCACCGCTCCAGAACTTTGTCAAGCACTTTTTCGATCTTTTCAAATCTTTTTTCGTGCTCGATTCCGCTCGGAAGGGGGGAATCCGCTGCCCTCGTGGACAGCTCGTGTATTTTACCACGTTCAGCCTTTCTTGTCAACTCTTTTTTGCCTCTTTTTTCATTTTTTCTTGTTCTGGATTCTTTTTCCCTTCTGTCCACCAGACACGCACATTTTTCCGCAGAATTCTCTCTTGCACAACCACCTCAATTATGATACCCTGATTTTGCTGTTTTATTTTATATAGGAAAGAGGTCTTTCCCCATGCCAATCAAAATCCCCGATTCTCTCCCAGCTACCGCTACGCTGGAGAGCGAAAATATTTTCGTAATGACGGAATACCGGGCCATGCACCAGGACATCCGCCCTTTGAACCTGCTTATTTTAAATTTGATGCCCACCAAGATCGTGACCGAGACACAGCTGCTGCGCAAGCTGTCCAACTCCCCTCTCCAGGTCCAGGTAGAACTGCTCCACACCCTGAGCCACGTCTCGCAGAATACGGATGCGGATCATCTGTCCTCTTTTTATACCATCTTTGATCAAATTAAGGACAAGAATTACGACGGCATGATCATCACCGGTGCGCCGGTGGAAAATCTGGACTTTACCGATGTGGATTACTGGGACGAGCTGTGCCAGATCATGGACTGGACCACCACCCACGTCCACTCCACCCTCCACATCTGCTGGGGCGCCCAGGCCGGCTTGTTCTACCACTATGGCATCCCCAAGTATAATCTGGGTAAAAAGCTCTTCGGCGTTTTCCGCCATACCATGGTCCGTCCGCAGTCCCCTCTGTTTCGGGGTTTTGACGATATTTTCTATGTGCCCCACTCTCGGTACACGGAAAACAAGCTGGAGGATATTCAGAAGGTTCCGGAACTGGAACTGTTGGCTGTGTCGGAAAAGGCGGGCGTCTTCGCCGTCAAGAGCTCGGACAACCGCCGCTTCTTCATTACCGGTCATCCGGAGTACGACCCGGAGACCTTGGCCAATGAATATTTCCGGGATGTGAACAAAGGCATCGACATCAACATTCCCGACAACTACTTCCCTAACGACGACCCCACCCAGTCCCCGGTCGTCCGCTGGCGCTCCGCCGGTCAGCTGTTTTACACCAACTGGCTCAACTACTATGTGTACCAGACTACGCCCTACGATCTGCGGAATATCTCCGGCTAAACCCGTTCGCCTTACATCCGAATCCTCTGAGAAGAAAGGTCGCCTCTGGCGGCGGAACACAAAATAAAAGGGCATCCTTTCGGATGTCCTTTTATTTTGGCACCGCTGGGAGATATTAGGACGATTTCGGACAGCAAGAAGTCAGAGTATCAGGGGTTTCACTGACTAAATACGTCAAGCCGTTCTCCCCCAATGGCAGTAAAAAACCGCTTTTCAAGCAATCAGATTTTCCAAATAACCGGCTACAATCTGAAGACGATAGCCAGTGCATCCGCATTGGATACGCGTACACGCCGGCCATCGCGGCCGGCGTGTACGCTTCTTTTTTATTGGACCTGCATCCTGAGAAAAATCGATCCACGGATCGGAAAAAGGAAACCACCCGTGACACGCCCCACAAAACCGCAAACACTACCGCCCCTGAATCACGGCGGATCGTACCGCGCTGAAAAGGCCGTTGTATTTCGCCTTATCCGACTGCAGGCAGACCAGATAGTAGGTGGCAAAGGCGTCCTCGTCCCGGATGGGAATGGTGATTCGCCCCTCCGACTCATAGCCCCACTCTGCCACTCGGTCAGAACTGAAGGCGGGCAGGGTCGAGGAGTCCACCAGCTCGTGGAGACTCTCCAGGCTGTCCTGGGCCAGCAGCCTGCTGTGTGGGAGTTTCTGTTTGCAGCGCTCCATCCAGAACAGGGCGCTCTGGTGAGCCAGGAGGCTCAGCCCATCCAGTTCCTGAAAAGAGACCGACTCCCGGGCGGCCAGGGGGTGGTCCCTGGGCAGGGCCACGCAGAGGCGCTCGTCCAGATACCGCTGGCAGAACAGGTCCTCTGCCGTGGGAGATTCGTGGAGGACCGCCAGCTGATAGGTGCGGTTGTGCAGTCCGGCGATCAATTTTTCGTCGCTGCTGATCTCAGAGGTGATGGCCATGCCACTGAACTGTTCCTGCAGGGCCGGCAGCAGCAGATGGATGGGCAGGGCTGCGCAGGCCCCCAGGACGATGGTGCGGCGGCTGCGGTCAAAGGCCACCGTCCGCTCTACCATCTCCTGGTCCGCCTCCAATACCCGCCGGACATACCGGGCGGCCACCTTTCCAGTCTCGTTGAGGGCGATCTTGCTCTTGGATCGCTGGAACAGAGGAACCCCGAAGGCGTCCTCCAGCTTGTGCATGGAGCGGGTCAGGGCGGGCTGGGTGATGTGGAGCTCTTCCGCAGCCCGGGTCAGGGTGCCGTATTGTTCAAAGGCGGCCAGCTGCTCCAGCAGGAATATCTCGATCATAAAGACGGACCTCCATCCGATGGTATAACTTTAACTGATACTATGATACCCCATTGGCATTTTACAGTCAAGCAATTGAGCTTAGGGCTGAAGATGCTGAAAAACGGCGGCACCCTGGTGAACCTCAGCGCCTACTTCAGCAACGCCTCCATTCCCATCCAGCCCGCTGTGTGGGGCTTCGGCTATGGGGACAAGACCATCAAGGGGGTAGGCTGCGGCGGCGGCCGGCTGCTGCTGAGCCGGATGGCCCAGCTCATCGCCACCGGCCGGGTCCAGCCAGAAAAACTCATCACCCACCGCTACCACGGCATGGAGCAGATCCCGGAAGCGATGAACCTGTTTCTGAACCACGACCGGAGCCTCATCAAGCCGGTCATCTACAACGACTGACCATGTTCCCGCCCCTTTCCGGGGCGGAGGGAAAACAGAAAAGAAAGGATGTTTTTTATGGAATTCGCAACGTTGAACAATGGAGTAAAAATGCCCATGGCGGGCATCGGCACCCTCCTGCTCACCCCCGACGAAGCGGAGGCCTCCGTCCTCAGCGCCCTGGCGTGCGGCTACCGCCTGATCGACACCGCTAACGCTTATGTGAACGAAAAGGCGGTGGGCCGGGCCATGAAGAAGTCCGGCGTGGACCGCAAGGACATCTTCCTGGAGACCAAGCTGTGGCCCAGCTTCTATGAACAGGCCGACGCGGTGGACAAGACTCTGGAGCGTCTGGACACGGACTATATCGACCTTCTGCTCATCCACCAGCCCGCCGGCAATTACATCGCCGGGTACAAGCTGATGGAGAAGGCCTATCGGGAGGGCAAGGTAAAGGCCATCGGCCTGTCCAACTTTACCCCGGAGCAGATCCAGGAGATTCTGGACATCTGTGAGGTGAAGCCCGCCGTCCTTCAGACCGAGGTCCACCCCTACTCCCAGGAGAAGGAGCTGAAAAAGTTCCTCAGCAAGGAGGGCATGGTCATCCAGGCCTGGTATCCCCTGGGCCACGGGGACAAGGCTCTGATTCAGGAGCCCCTGTTTACCGAGCTTGCTAAGAAGTACGGCAAGTCCAACGCCCAGATCATCCTCCGCTGGCACATCCAGGACGGCAACATCGTCATCCCCGGCTCCAAGAACCCGGATCACATCAAGTCCAATCTGGACCTGTTCGACTTTGCCCTCACCGGCAAGGAGATGGCGAAGATCGCCGCCATGGACCAGCAGAAGCGGTACTACCACAGCACCCCTGAGATGCTCAAAAAATATGCCGAGATCGTCCCCGATGTGGACGGGCAGAAATAAGGCGGTGGAGAGCATGAGCGAAGCATTCCAGAATCTCTTTCCCCAGGGCGGCCCCAACACCGTGGCGGGCCAGTATTTCAGCGGGGCCAGCTACCTCGCCCCCCTGAGCAATGAGGGCGGCGTCTCCGTTTCCAACGTGACCTTTGAGCCGGGCTGCCGGAACAACTGGCACATCCACCACAAGGGCGGGCAGATCCTGCTGTGTACCGCCGGCCGGGGGTACTACCAGGAGTGGGGCAAGGAGCCCCGGGAACTGCACCCCGGCGACGTGGTGAGCATCCCGCCGGAAGTGAAGCACTGGCATGGG
This sequence comes from uncultured Oscillospiraceae bacterium, assembly GCA_944385165.1. Classification (GTDB taxonomy): domain Bacteria; phylum Bacillota; class Clostridia; order Oscillospirales; family Oscillospiraceae; genus Lawsonibacter. The sequence continues at coordinate 4,426 of CALWWF010000102.1, read as the reverse complement.
GCGGCCCCGGACAGCTGGTTTGCCCATGTGGCCATCTCCATTCCCGGCTCCAAAGCGGAATGGCTGGAGGCCGTGGACGAGGCGGAGTACCAGAAATTGAAATAACAAGAAGCGGAGGGCATTTTTATGGACTATGTGACCTTAAATAACGGCGTGAAGATGCCACAGTTGGGCTTCGGCACCTATCAGATTAAGGACCAGGCGGAGTGTGAGCGGGCGGTGCGGGACGCCATCGACGTGGGCTACCGCCTCATCGACACCGCCGCCTCCTACGGCAACGAGGAGGCCGTGGGCAAGGCGGTGAGAGAGTGCGGCGTGGCCCGGGAGGACCTGTTCATCACCACCAAGCTGTGGATCTCAGACACCAGCTACGAGGGGGCCAGGCGGGGCTTCCAGGCCTCCATGGACCGGCTGGGCTTGGACTATCTGGACCTGTACCTGATCCACCAGCCCCTGAACGACTACTACGGGGCCTGGCGGGCCATGACCGAGCTGTGCAAAGAGGGTAAGATCCGGGCCATCGGCGTGTGCAGCTTCTACCCGGACCGGCTGGCGGACCTGATCGCCTTTAACGAAATGCCCCCGGCGGTGAACCAGGTGGAGTGCAACGTGTTCTTCCAGCAGCACAAGGCCCAGGATTACATGAAGTCCAAAGGGGTGCAGATGGAGAGCTGGGCTCCCTTTGCCGAGGGGCACAACGACCTGTTTCACAATGAGACCCTGACCGCCATCGGGGCCAAGTACGGAAAGAGCGTGGCCCAGGTGGTGCTGCGGTGGCAGCTCCAGCGGGGCATCGTGTGCATCCCCAAGAGCACCAAAAAGGAGCGGATGGAGCAGAACTTCGACGTGTTCGATTTTACCCTGTCCCAGGAGGACATGGAGGCCATCGCCGCCCTGGACACCGGCGTCAGCTCCTTCTTCGACCACCGGGACCCCGCCGTGGTGGAGATGCTGGCCGGCCTGGCCCGGAATGTATAAATCATAAGGAGGCATGGAGCGATGCGCAATTTGAAACGGATCGGGGCTGTTCTGACGGCTATGGCCCTGGTATTCAGTTTGAACCTAACCGCCTTTGCAGCCGTGGAGGACACCGGCTATTCCGATGTGGATGCGGATAGCTGGTACGCCGATGCTGTGGAATATGTTCGGGATAACGGCTTGATGAGCGGCACTTCGGAGACCACGTTTGCTCCCGACGGAACCATGACCCGGGGGATGCTGGCTACAACCCTGTACCGGATTGCCGGTTCCCCCTCTCTGGAGAATGAAAATTTGGGCTATCCCTATGCTGATGTGCCTGGGGACGCATGGTATGCCGGCGGGGTCTACTGGGCCCGGCTGGCCGGCGTGGTCAGCGGCTATTCAGACGAGCAGTTCGGTCCCAATGACCCTGTCACGAGAGAGCAGATTGCCACCATCCTCTGGCGGTATGCGGGCAGCCCGGCGGCGGAGGCGGGGGCTAACTTTGCTGACGAGGGGGGGCATCTCCGCCTATGCGGCCCAGGCCGTGGACTGGGCTCGGGCCAACGGCGTGGTAAACGGCGCAGACGGCAACCGGTTCCTGCCCCAGAATAACGCCACCCGCGCTCAGGTTGCCGTCATTCTGCGGAGTTACCTGACCATGGCCGCGCCCCAGGAGCCGGAGACACCGGAGGAGGGCGGCCGCGTCCTGGTGGCTTACTTCTCCGCCACCGGCAATACGGAGCGGGTGGCAAATCTGATTGCGGAAGCCACTGGCGGCGGCCTGTTTGAGATCACCCCGGCGGACCCCTATACCGATGAAGATCTGGACTGGACCGACGAAGACAGCCGGGTGGTCTATGAGTACGAGAACCCGGATGCCCGGGACACGGAACTGGCCGCCTACACCCCGGAGAACTGGGACGAGTACGATGTGGTGTTCATCGGCTACCCTATCTGGTGGTATGACGCCGCCTGGCCGGTAGAGGGCTTCGTGGAGGAAAACGACTTCACCGGCAAGACGGTGATCCCCTTCTGCACCTCCTCCAGCTCCGGCCTTGGGGAGAGCGGAGCGCGGCTTGCCCAGTTGGCCGGCACCGGCAACTGGCTGGAGGGTCAGCGGTTCCGCAGCAGCGCCACCCAGGCCGATGTGGCCGCCTGGGTGGAAGGACTCAATTTGCAATAACAGGGAGTGCTCAAAATGGAAAACTTTGTCTATGAATATCCTACGAAAGTCTATTTTGGCAAGGGCGCGGCATCACAGCACCTGCCTGGCATCCTGGCCGCCTGCGGCCCAAATGTGCTGCTGGCCTACGGAGGCGGTTCCATCAAGAAAAACGGCGTCTATGGGGAACTGACCGGTATCCTGAAGGCCGCCGGCAAGACGGTCACGGAGTTTTCCGGCATCATGTCCAACCCCACCTTTGCCAAGGTGCAGGAGGGGGCCAGACTGGCCCGGGAGAACAAGATCGACCTGGTACTGGCGGTGGGCGGCGGCAGCGTGGTGGACTGCTGCAAGATCGTGTGCGCCCAGGCGGTCACGGACGAGGATCTGTGGGACCTGGAGATGGTCCAGCACAAGGCCCCCTCCGCTTCCCCCATCCCTCTGGGAGCGGTGGTCACCGCCTCCGGCACCGGGGCGGAGATGAACGGCGGCGCCGTCATCACCAATGAGGACGCCAAGATCAAGGGCGGTATGTTCGCCGCCGCCCCACGATTCGCTATCCTAGACCCGACGTACACCCTGAGCCTGCCCCGGATGCAGGTGTTCTCCGGCGCGTTCGACACCCTGAGCCACGCCATGGAAACCTACTTCGGCCGGTCTGACCGGGACAACGTGTCCGACGAGGTGGCCCTGGCCGTCATGCACAGTACGGTGGTCAATATGCGCACCCTGCTCCAGGACTTAGACGACTATACCGCCCGGAGCAATCTCATGTGGACCTCCGCCATGGCGGAGAACGGCATTCTGAAGGTGGGCCGGGTCACCGACTTTGAGTGCCACCAGATGGAGCACCAGCTGGGGGCTTACACCGACTGCAACCACGGTCAGGGTCTGGCGATGCTCCACCCCGCCTACTACCGGCACATTGTGAAGGACGCCCCGGAGATGTTCACCCGGCTGGGCCAGGCAGTCTTTGGGGTGGAGGGCGCAGAGGCGGCGGTGGACGCTCTGGCCGCCTTTATCCAGGAGTGCGGCCTGCCCACCAAGCTGACCGAGCTCCGCTCCAAGGTGGAGATCACCCCGGACCTGCTGCGGCAGGTGGCGGACAGTGTGAACCTCCTGCCCAACGGTCCCCGTCAGCTCACCCACGATGAGGTCTACGACATCTTTATGGAGTGCCTGTAAGCAAGATAAAGCGACCCCACCGGCGGATTACGGCGGGATCGCTTTTTCATTCATCAAAAGCCAGCTCCTGATGGCGGACAGAGACGGGCGATAGTTAGAGGATCGTCTATCTGTCCACAGAACAGTTGATGGCAAGTTGTTTTGTAATGACTCCGTCAGGGATAATGATACTTCCGTCCAATCCTAGCTCCCGCCGGAATGAGGACCGCGCAAGGAGGACGGACACCATGGGGGCGATGTTCCAGCAGGAGGAGTCGACTTCGGCCTGAAGGAAAAAAGGCTTGCCATGAATCACAATGGCAAGCCTCTGGCGGAGACGGTGGGATTCGAACCCACGTGCGGTTGCCCGCAAACTGATTTCGAGAAATGTGCCCCGTACAAATTCCCGTATAAGTTCGTGTAACACCGTGTATTTTCTCCACCAAATACCATGTTTTTCAAAACGCTCCGTAAAGCGTTTCATATCGCTTTACATCGTCTTTTATCATCACAGGGCAACAATCCGGCAACAGGGCAACAATTTCTGCCCTTCTGCAACCGAAGCGCCGGAAACACTGCCATTATACCATATAACCGTACAGTCTGAAAGGATTTGGGTGGATTCGGCCCAAATCCTTTTTCTTTTCTCACTTTAACAAACGAGAGGACTGTATGATATGTCACTGAACAATAAGACGGCCGAAAACGGCACCTTCCGAAAGCGCCAGGGCTTCACCATGGCCAGCAATGCCGCAATCCGTGACCGCAAACTGTCACTAAAAGCCAAGGGGCTGTACACGCTTATTATGTCCTACGCCACCATGCCGGGCCTGACCCTCACCAAGAGTTTTCTGGCAACCCACTGTCTGGAGAAGGAGCGCGCCTTCAACAGCGCCTGGGATGAGCTGAAAACCCGTGGCTTCCTGAAAGTGTATTTCACCCCGTCCGGCGAGAACAACCGCTGGTGCGTGGAGTATGAGCTTCTGGACGTGGCCGACCCTGCCGATGGGGTACACACCTACTATTACAATCTGGCCGGGGAAGTTACCGCAACCAACCTCACCCGGAAGGCCCAACGGGACAACGCCGAACCGGCCCCGGAACAGCAGGCAGATTCCCGTACCCCACAAAATGTAG
>CALWWF010000101.1 GCA_944385165.1 uncultured Oscillospiraceae bacterium | reverse complement strand
GCGCATATGGAGCGGGTGATGGGAATCGAACCCACGCGACCAGCTTGGAAGGCTGGGATTCTACCATTGAACTACACCCGCATGGATGGCTTGTTCCTCTCACGTCAGCCATGAAATAATACCACATCTTCCCGGAGATTGTCAATGGTTTTTTTCAAATTTTTATTTTAGGGCCGCCCCTTCTCTCTAAGGGGCGGCCCGGTCAGTCGTTACGCACTCTCCTGCTCTTTGGAGTCCTCAGGCAGTTTCCGCACCAGCACCGAACGGATGCGGTGATCCTCCACTTTTTCCGCCTGAAGTTCCAGACCATGGACCTGGACCACAGGCCGGCTCCCGTCCTCGGGAATGGTCCGCAGACAGCTGAGCACCATACCGCCTACCGTGTCGTAGTCCTCATCCTCCGGCAGTTCCATCTCCAGCTCCTCAGCCAAATCGTCCACGCTGAGGGAGCCGCTCACCCGCCACAGGTTCTCTCCCAGCTGCTCCATCTCCTGGGGCTCGGCAGGGTCGAACTCGTCGTAGATGTTGCCCACGATCTCCTCCAGCAGATCCTCTACCGTGATGACACCGGCCAGCTCGCCGTATTCGTCCAGCACCACGGCCAGATGGATCTTCTTGATCTGCATATCCCGCAGCAGGTCGTCCGCGGACAGGCTCTCCGGCACCAGATAGGCCGGGCGCATCAGGTCCCGCACCGTCTTGGTCCCGTTGGACACCCAGTCCACCAGGAAATCCCGGGCGTTGAGCACGCCCAGAATATCGCTCTCATCCTCCCCATAGACCGGGAAGCGGGACAGGCCGGTGGAACGGATAGTATCCAGGACTTCCTCCCGGGTGGCGTCCACCGAGATGGTTTCCACATCCGCAGCCCGGGTCATCACGTCGCTGACGGTCTGGTCCGAGAAGTCAAACACATTGTGGAGCAGCTCCTTCTCGTCTTCGTTGATGGAGCCGTTCTCGTTGCCCAAGTCGATCATCATGCGGATCTCGTCCTCAGTGACCTGTTCCTCCTCCACGTCCACCTTCATCCGCAGCAGGCGCAGAATCCCGTTGGTGGACAGGGACAGCAGCTTCACCACCGGCTTGGCGATGGCGGCGATGGCGGACACCACCCGGCAGGACAGCCGGGCCATCTCCATGGACTTCTGCATGGCGATGCGTTTGGGCACCAGCTCGCCGAACACTAGAGTGAAATAGGACAGGATGACGGTCACCACGACCAGGGACATGGTATCCAGCACAGACGCGGGAATCCCTACGCCCAGGCTCAGCAGCCATTCCGTTAAGTACTCGGCAAAGGCGTCGCCGGCGAAAGCAGCGCCCAGGAACCCGGACAGGGTGATAGCAATTTGAATGGTGGACAGAAAGCTGGAGCTGTCCTCCACCATATGCAGCAGTTTGGGCGCCAGCTTGTCGCCCTCCTCTTCCAGTTTGCGCAGTTTGTTGGCGTTCAGCGAAATCACCGCGATCTCCGTCGCCGCGAAGAAGGCGTTGATCAGGATCAGGATGATCTGAACCAACAGCTGAAACACGATGGTTTGCACAGTACTCGTTCCTCCTAAAAATTGACGTCTTACCTGAAAAAAAGCGCAAAAAAGCATGGCCTGCCCCGGCTATGTGCAGCCGGACAGACTATGCTTTTTCCAAACTGTTAAATTGTCTCCAGCAGTCGCTTCGTCGCTGTCGGAATCCATAAAACAGGCGTCTCCTTCTCAAGCGGCGGGGCATCTCCCGCCTTCTTCCGCGGCCCCTTTGGCCGCTTTCCTATAGTTATACTCGCAAACAAGAACTCTGTCAAGATGGAGTTTTGTTCCTTAACATATTTTTGACAGAAATCCTGCATTTTCCAATCTATTGCAGAGCCGCATCGCAAAAACCGCAGCAGTCCACCCCGCCGATCTTCTTGACTAGAGGCGGCAGGTACCGCTCGGTCTGGGTAATGCACCGGGGGTTGCGGCAGATAGGCTTGGTGCCGATCTCCACCGGGGCCGGCCGATCCTCCCGGGGCTGGAGGGCCAGATGCTCCAGCAGGGCCATCCGGGCAAACATTCCGTACCGGGCCTGCTCAAAATAGACGGCCCGGGGGTCGTCGTCCACGTCCACGGCAATCTCATCCACCCGGGGCAGGGGGTGCATCACCAGCATATCCTTCTTGGCCCGCTCCAGTTTCCGTCGGGTGAGCACATAGATACCCTTGTTCCGCTCGTACTCCAGGGGGTCCACAAAGCGCTCCTTCTGGATGCGGGTCATGTACAGCACATCCAGCTGGGGGATCACCGCCTCCAGGCCTGTGACCTCAGTAAACCACATATTGTGCTCCCGCATGAACGCCCGCATATAGTCGGGGACTGCCAGCTCCCGGGGGGAGATCAGGAAAAACTTGATGTCCCGGAATTTTGCCATGGCCTTGATGAGGGAGTGGACGGTGCGGCCGTTTTTCAAATCGCCGCACAGCCCCAGGCACAGCCCGTCCACCCCGCCCCGCAGGCGGGTGATGGTGGTCAGATCCGCCATGGTCTGGGTGGGATGCATGTGGCCGCCGTCCCCGGCGTTCACCACCGGCACGCAGGAGTAGAGAGAGGCCGCCTTGGCAGACCCCTCCCAGGGGGTGCGCATCACCACCACATCAGCATAATTGGACACCATCTTCACCGTGTCCTTCAGGCTCTCCCCCTTGGCTACCGAGGAGGAGTTGGGGTCTGCAAATCCAAACACCGACCCACCCAGCCGCATCATGGCGGTCTGGAAGGAAAAGTTGGTCCGGGTGGACGGCTCATAGAACAGGTTGCAGGACACCTTCCCGTGGCACACGTCCACAAATTTTTCCGGCGCGTCGATGATCTCGCTGGCCCGGGCGTACAGGCGCTCCCACTCCTCGCGGGACATGTCCCCAAAGTCAATCAAATGCCGCATGGCAGACCTTCCTTTCCTTGTCAGCGTACCTTTTTTCTCATTTTATCACAAAGCGCCGTGTCCCTTCAACCTTCCCCAACGTTTTTTCCAAAAGCCGTTCGGAAAGGGCACAAAACGGCCCGGGCAGCTCTTGCCGAACGCATTCGCTGCATTATACTCCCCTTCCGTCCTCCCGTCAACCTCTCTTCTCCTACAAGACAGCGAAAAAGAGCCCGCCGCAAACAAACTGCTTGCAGCAGGCTCCCTTCCCAGGCTCAAAGCTTCTCGGGCAGGATACGGAAAGCCGTCTCCCGGCCGTGGATGAGCTGAACTTTGTGGGCGAAAAACACCCGCCCAGGCTTCTCTATCCGCAGCGCCTCCCGCACCCGCCCGGTACAGGGGTCCACGATCTCCGCCAGCACCTCTCCTGGCTCCGCCGTCTCCCCCGGCTCCTTCCGGCGCAGGAACAGCCCGCCGGTCCCGGCCAGAACGCTGCGGAGCCGCCCCTCCGGCACCAGAGCGGTCTTCTCTCCCGCCGGAAGGGAAACCGTCTCCTCCCCCAGGGCCGGCAGCAAAAGCCCCTTCCCGGCTAAAAAGCGGAGGATGGCCTCCACCGCCAGGCGGGCGGCGGCCTGGTCCACCCCGTCCGTCTCCCGGGTGTACAGGGAGAAGGCCTGAGTGTTCCAGATCTGCCAGTTATAGTTGAGGGTGGTGGTGTCGTAGGGCTGGGGCTCCCGGAGCACGGTGTAGGGCAGTCCGAAGCCCTCTGCCTCCTCCACATGCTCATAGCCGGTGTGGACGATGCGCACATGGGGCACTACGTCGCCGGGAAGATAGAAGCTGGTCAACTGCACCCCGTAGCGGTAGCCCTGGAGGGCCTGAAACAGCCGGGCCGCCACCCGCTGGGTGGTCTCCCCTCCGTCGTAGCCGGGAAACATCCGGTTGATGTCCGTGTTGTCCGCCGCCCAGAACCGGCGGCCCACATTCATGGAGAACTGGTTGGCGCAGGGGATGACTAAGACGCCGCAGTCTGCGGACAGCCGCCCCTCCGCCTCCAGCCGCTCCAGCGCCTGGATCAGCTGGGCGCACACATACATCTGGTGGATCTCGTTGCCTCGCAGGGCCCCCAGAACGGCCAGGGACTTCTCCCCCGCCGCGCCGAAGCGCCAGCCCCGCACCGGCAGGGGCTGGCGGTAGGGGGTATCCACGGAAAATAAGACTTCTTCTCTCATAGCGCCCCTCCTAAAATCCGGGCCACCAGCGAGCCCTCATAGACCACCGGGTACTCCCGCAGGGTAAAGAGCAGCCCGGACACCGGGCTGATCAGCCGCTCCTTCACGTCCCCGGTGAGGGGGTCCACGATCAGCCCCAGCTCCTGGCCCTCCCGCACCTGGGCGGCGTGGGCCTGGGAGGGCAGAAAGATCCCTGCGCAGGAGGCGTTGACAAAGGAGACATGGCCGTCGCTGCTGATGATGGGGGAGGCGACAGGGGGGACGCTCCCCTTCCACATGCCCAGGCGGGCCATCAGGGCCAGGATGCCGTGGAGCAGCCGGTCCCCATAAGTACGGGTCACCCGCATCCCCACCCCCATCTCCACCACCAGCGTGGGAGTATTCAGGGCGTTGAGGCTGTAGGCCAGCGTGGACTCCAGCACGGTGGCCGCGGCGTAGATCCACACAAAATCCATGTTCAGATACTTGGCCAGGGGCACCAGGCGCTCCGCCGTCTCCTCGTTGACCCGCACCTGGGGGATCTCCCGGAGGAAGATGTTGCTGGCGTGGATGTCGATGCACACGTCCGCCCCCGCCATATCCTCCACGATCTTCGCCGCCAGATGTTCGGACAGGGCCCCCTCCTCCCGGCCCGGGAAGGTCCGGTTCATGTCCATATCGTAAAGGGGCACCCCGCGGGTCATGGTGCTGATGCCCAGGGGGTTCAGGGCGGGGTAGATGTCCACCGTCCCGTTGAGCTTATCCGGCTGCTCCCGGAGGAGCCGGGCCAGCTGCCAGGCCACGCACTGGCCCTCCAGCTCGTCCCCGTGGGTGCCCGTGGCCACGCACAGCCGCTTGCCGCCGCCGCCGAACCGGTTCTTCCAGATTACCAGGTCCTCCTCCACTGCCAGGGGGACCCGCACTACTTCTTCGATCATGGTAAAACGTCCTTTCGCCGCCGGGCCGGAGGGGTTCCCTCTTCCCTCCGGCCCGGCGGCTGTATTCTATCTATGGTTGCTGGGTTACTGCTGGGTGACCTTCATATAGACGGTCTGCCGCTGCTGGGTATCTCCCCAGAACACCCCACGCTCGATGGGGCAGTCGCCAAAATCCCGGCCCAGACCGAAGCGGATGTAGCCCCGGTCCGCCCAGCAGCCCCGGGTGGGGTCGATCCCCCGCCAGACGCCGTCCAGCCACACCTCACACCAGGCGTGGCTGGCCCCCTCCCCCACGGGCAGTCCGTTGACGTACCGGGCGGGCACCCCCGCCATGCGGGCCAGGGCCAGGTACACATGGGCAAAGTCCTGGCACACCCCCCGGCTCAGGGAAAACGCCTCCGCCGCCGTGGTGGCGGTGCCGGTGACCCCAGGCTCATAGGCCAAGCGGCCGCGTACCGCCTCAGACAGAGCCCAGGCCCGGTCCGCCGGCTCGTTTGGAAGCTCCAGTCCCTTGAAAAAGTCCTCCATGGCTCTGTCCGGCCGGGTATAGGCGGAGGGAAAGCGGAAGATGGGGCGGCAGGGCTCCGCCCTCCGCGCCCCCTCGTCCAAAACCGCCGTCCCCTGGACCGTATAGCGGAAGTGGTCGTGGGACTCTTCCAGGCACCCCAGCTGGATGGGGTTGCCAAAACCGTCCCACTGGAGGGCATAGGGGGTCTGGGGGTCCAGGGTCAGCGTGACCTGTGGGATCTCCTGGCCGGGAAAGGTGGGGGGCAGGCAGCGCAGCACAAAGGCGTGCCGCCGCACCGGGCTAGGGAAATCCAGGCGGATGTCATAGAAAAAGTGAAAGCGTTCCTTCATACCAGGAACAGTCCCTCCACGCTCTCCAGCAGGTCCTGGCGCTGGGCCGCACCCTCCCCCATGGCCTGCTGGGCCACCACCTCACGGGCTGCAATGTGGGTGGGCAGGTCGGTCTTATACAGGCGGTTGAGCAGCTTGCGCAGCTCCCCCTCCAGCCGCTCCGGCTGCCAGTCCAGCCGGAGCATCAGGCTCAGGCGCTCCACGCTGACGCCCGCCTTGGTGATGTTTCGCGCGCTCTCCGTCTCCACCGAGTCGTCAAAGCTGCCCCGGAAGGCCATGATGTCGTCCAGCACCCACTGGAGCTCCACCGTGGGGGACGCGCTTTTGGCGGCCAGTTCCATGGCGGTCTGGGCCATTTGCAGATAGGCCAGGGTGGGGGTGGAGATGGTCTCCCGGAGCACCATGCCGTTGCCCAGCATCAGATCCGCGCTGGTTCGCACGGAGTTGGGGTCCTCCGGGGAGAACAGGTAGGTGCAGACAAAGTCTTCGGCGCTCTGGTAGGGACAGGGGATCCCCAGCCGGTGGCAGAAGTCGGGATAGTCCACCTCTCCCCCGTCCAGGAGACGGTCCATCTGGCTCATTAAGATCTGAACGGCGGTATAGACCCGCTCGGAGTACCGCCCCAGCCAGAACAGGCGGTTCTGTTTGCTCAGTGTGATAGAATCCATGTGTCTTTGAAACCTCCTCCTTGGGACGAGTTGACGATAAAGCTGTCCGGGTTGCGGGAAAACCGGGTCAGGCCGCTGGGCCAGACCACCGTCTTCTCCCCGCTGGAGAGCACGAAGGCCCGCAGGTCCGCCTTGCGCTCCACCTGCTCCTCCCCCTCCATGATGGGCAGATCCTGGAAGTCCACCACCTCCTGGGCGATGAACCGCCGGGGCTGGGCCAGGACGGTTTGCTTCAGGTCCTCCAACTCCTGGGGGTCGAGCTTGCTGCCGAAGACCACGCCGTAACCGCCGGCCTCCGCCACGTCCTTCACCACCAGGGTGTCCATGTGCTCCAGCACATACTTCCGGTCCTCCTCGTAGAAGGGCAGGTAGGTGGGGGCGTTGGACAGGATGGGCTCCTCGCCCAGATAGTAGCGGATCATCTTAGGCACAAAGTAGTAGATCCCCTTGTCGTCCGCCACCCCGTTGCCGAAGGCGTTGAGCACCGCCACATTGCCCGAGCGGTAGGCCCCCATGAGATTGGGGATCCCGATGAGGGAGGAGGGCTCGAAGGCCAGGGGGTCCATATACTCGTCGGACACCCGGCGGTACAGCGCGCCCACCTGCTGGTCCCCGTGGGTGGAGCGGTAGAAGAGCTTCCCGTCCCGCACATACAGGTCGGCAGACTCTGCCAGCACCGCCCCGGCCTTTTCCGCCAGGTAGGAGTGCTCAAAGTAGGCGGCGTTATACCGCCCGGGGGTAAAGACCACATTGATCCCGCCGGGGCTGACGGTATCCATCACCTGCCGCAGCAGCTCCCCATAGTTCCGGTTGTCCACCACCCCGTTGTGCCGAAAGGTGTCCGGGCTGCACCGCCGGCACAGGGACCGGGCGATCAGGGGGTAGGAGGCCCCGGAGGGAATGCGCAGGTTGTCCTCCAGCACATACCAGTTCCCATCCTTTCCTTTCACCAGGTCGATGCCGGAGATGTGGCTGTACACCCCCTTGAGGGGAGTGATCCCCTCGCACTGGGGCAGATACCCCGGGGAGCGGTACACAAACTCCTCCGGCACCACGCCGTCGGACAAAATTTTCTTCTCCCCATAAATATCCTTTAAAAATAAGTTCAGCGCGTCTACCCGCTGGGCCAGCCCCTTCTCCAGGCGGGACCACTCCTCCGCGCCGATGATCCGGGGGATGGCGTCGAAGGGAAACAGCCGCTCCTGAAACACGCCGTTTTGATAGATGCCGAACTTGACGCCGTACCGGGCCAGCTGCCGGTTGATCTGCTCCGCGTTCCGAATCAAATCCTCCATGGGAACACCCTCTCTCTTCCATGCAAAGATACAAAAAAGCAGAGCAAGGACTCAAAAGCGCCCTTGCTCTGCTATGTGTGGTATTATACCGGACCAGAGGAAAACTGTCAAGAGCTTCCAAAGCATCCAGGCGGATTTTACTGTAGGAGTACAATACATGTTGGACAGATGAATAAAAAAGATGAAGGATAAGGGTAGTGTCAACATTCTTTCGCAAATTTAGTTTGCAGTCTCTGGAATAAATGAAGTTAGCCAGCAATAGAGGCATCCTCAAGGGCCGCCTCCAAGTGCTTCATGTTCATGTACTTTTTGTTGCCCCACTGGGCACCGGCCACATGGCGCAGTCGGGCACAGACCAACATGAGAGCGGAATTGCCGTCCGGGAAACTACCAACCACACGGGTGCGGCGGCGAATCTCCCGGTTCAGTCGTTCAATGACGTTGTTGGTGCGAATACGGGTCCAGTGTTCGCTGGGGAAATCGCAGTAGGTTAGCGTTTCTTCAATGCCGTCCTCCACCTTCTTGGCCGCTTCTTTCAGCTTCATGGAGCGCAGTTCTTCTACCACAGCTCTGGCTTTATCTCGAGCAGCTTTTTTACTTTCCTGGGCGTGGATCGCTTTGAGCATCTTGGCCACCAGCTTTGCCTTGGAACGCGGTGTAACAGCAATCACATTCCGGTAAAAGTGGACTGTACACCGTTGGTATTTAGCCTCGGGGAACACTTCACCCACAGCTTCCAGCATACCAAGGCACTTGTCACCAACCACCAATTTAACCCCATCCAAACCACGGCCGCGGAGCCACTGAAAGAAATTGACCCAACTGGCCTTGTCTTCTTTCATGCCCTCGGCTGCACCAAGAACCTCGCGGTAGCCATCCTCGTTGAC
>CALWWF010000100.1 GCA_944385165.1 uncultured Oscillospiraceae bacterium | reverse complement strand
TGGTGCCCATGATGTTCTCCACCGACAGCGGCATGGGCATGATGAAGGATATGGCCTACGTCATGGTGGGCGGCCTGATCGCCTCCACCATCCTGGCCATGTTCCTGATGCCCGCCTTCTACCTGCTCATCCGGCGGGAGAATATGGACGGCACCAAGCGGGGCCGCAAACACAAAAAAGACCAAACCCAGATCCCGGCCGGCCAGGCGCAGCCTTGACGGCCCTGCTGGAAAGCGAACCCCTGAAAGGGCGGGAGCGTGTATGCGCTCCCGCCCTTTTCGTTTGGTTTCATAAAATGTTTACCACTCTTTCAGGCCAGTTTCAGGTCCTTCGGGTAGTATGGAAGCCGTATGAAAGCACATCAAAAGGAGGTCCTGTCTTGTGATCGAAGTACGCGACCTGGTCAAGCGGTACGGCCGCCATCTGGCGGTGGACCATCTGTCCTTCACCGTGCCCGACGGCCAGATCTTCGGGTTCCTGGGCCCCAACGGGGCGGGGAAATCCACCACCATGAACCTGATGACCGGCTATCTGGGTCCCACCTCGGGGGAGATTGTGGTGGACGGCCACAGCGTCACCCAGGAGCCGGAGCTGGCCAAACGGGCCATCGGCTATCTGCCTGAAATCCCGCCTTTGTACCTGGACATGACGGTGGAGGAGTACCTGGACTTTGCCGCCGGGCTGAAGAAAGTCCCGAAAAAGGAGCGGGGGGAGCAGACCGACCGGGTAATGGAGCTCACCGGGGTGTTCGGGGTGCGGAGCCGGCTGCTGCGCAACCTGTCCAAGGGCTACCGCCAGCGGGTGGGGCTCTCCCAGGCCCTGCTGGGCTTCCCCAAGGTGCTCATCCTGGACGAGCCCACCGTGGGCCTGGACCCCCAGCAGATTTTGGAGATCCGCACCCTCATCCGGGACCTGGGCCGGGAGCACACGGTGATCCTCAGCTCTCACATCCTCTCGGAGGTGCAGGAGGTGTGCGACCACCTGCTCATCATCCACCACGGGAAGAAGGTGGCCGCCGGCACCCCGGAGGAGCTGGAGCGCTCCCTGGCCCGCACCCCCGCCCTGGAGGCGGAGGTGCGGGGGGAGGCGGAGCGGGTGCAGCCCCTGCTCTCCGCCCTGCCCGGCCTCACCGCCCTGGAACAGCTGCCCCCCCGGGAGGACGGGGCGTGCCTGTTCCGCCTGGAGGCGGCGGAGGGGACCGACCTGCGGGAGGCGGTGTTCCGGGTGTGCGCCCGGGAGGATCTGCCCCTGCTGGAGCTGCGCCGGGATGCCATGACCCTGGAGGACATCTTCCTGAAACTCACCTCCGACGACCCGGCGGCGCCCCAGCTGGAAAACAACCGGCAAAAGGAGGAGGAGAAGCCTTGAGCGCCATCTACAAGCGGGAGCTGAGCTCCTATTTCAATTCCATGATCGGCTATGTGTTCATCGCCGTGCTGGTGTTTTTCACCGGCATCTACTTTATGGCCTATAACCTGTATAACGGCCTGCCCCAGTTCTCCTATACCCTGTACAGCCTGATGAGCATCCTCATGTTCGCCATCCCCCTGCTCACCATGAAGTCCATGGCGGAGGAGCGGCGCAGCCGCACCGACCAGCTGCTGCTCACCGCCCCGGTGTCCCTCACCGGGGTGGTGATGGGGAAGTTTCTGGCCATGGCCACCATCTTCCTCATCCCGGTGGCCCTGTGCGCCTTCTGCCCCTTGATCATCGCCATGAACGGGGAGGCGCGGCTGCTGAGCGACTACGCCTCCCTGCTGGCCTTCTTCCTGATGGGCTGTGTGTTCATCGCCATCGGCATGTTCCTCTCCTCCCTCACCGAGAGCCAGATCATCGCCGCGGTGAGCACCTTCGCGGTGCTGCTGGTGCTGTTTTTGTGGGACGACCTGGTGAGCTTCCTGCCCTCCGCCCTCAGCTCCCTGCTGTCTGCCTTCTCCTTCACCCAAGTGTTCTACAACTTCGTGCAGTACAGCGTGTTCGACCTGAAGGGGCTGGTGCTCTATGTGTCCCTGGCCGCCCTGTTCCTGTTTTTGACCGTCCAGACGCTCCAGAAGCGCCGCTGGGCCTGACAGGAGGTGGACGAGATGAAGCACAAGCAAGAACACAACACCCAGGCCCTGCGCCATGGGGGCTACCTGGCGGCGATGACCGCCATCGTGGTGGTCCTGGTGGTGCTGGTGAACCTGGTGGTGGGGCAGCTGCCCTCCAACTATACGGAGTTTGACCTGACGGACAACAGCCTCTATGAGATCACCGATACCTCCCGGGAGTTCCTGGCCGGGCTGGACCAGGACGTGGAGATCGTGGTGCTGGCGGAGGAGGGGTCCACCGACGGGCGGATCACCAAGTTCCTGGACCGGTACGCGGCCCTGTCGGAGCGCCTGTCGGTCACCTATGTGGACCCGGTGGCCCACCCCGAGGCGGCCAGCCAGTATGAGGCGGAGTCCAACAGCCTGATGGTCCGCTGCGAGGCCACCGGCAAGTCGGAGGCCATCCCCTACAGCGACATCATCACCTACGACTACTCCAACTTCTTCTCCGCCACCGAGGACTCCTTTGACGCGGAGGGCCAGCTCACCGCCGCGGTGAACTATGTCACCAGCCAGGCCAGCCGCACCGTGTACACCGTCTCCGGCCACGGGGAGGCGGAGCTGTCCCAGTCCATCCAGGAGGCCATCCAGCGCTCCAATCTGAACCTGAGCAGCGTCAGCACCGCCCTGGCGGAGGCGCTGCCGGAGGACTGCGACCTGCTGCTGGTGAACGGGCCCGCCTCCGACCTATCCGCCGGGGAGCTGACCATGCTGGAGGAGTACCTAGCCGGGGGCGGCCAGATGATCTTCCTGGCGGGGGACACGTTGGACCCCCTGCCCAACTGGGAGGCCCTCCTGGAGAGCCGGGGCTTTGAGCTGGTGGACGGCTACATCGCCGACCCGGGGAGCTACTACCCCCAGCTGGGCTCCGCCTTCGCCATCTGCGGCGTGCTGGAGACGGGCAGCCCCATCGCCTCCGGATTGGACAGCGACGCCCTGACCCTGCTGGCCAACTCCCGGGGCTTCCGCTCCCTGGAGGACACTGAGGGGAGTACCTGGACGGTGACCTCCTTCCTGTCCACCACCAGCCAGGCCCTGGCGGTGACCGAGGACGGGAACCAGGTCTCCGGGACCTATCTGCTGGGGGCGGTGTCTGAGGGGGACGACGGGGGACGGCTCACTGTCCTGGGCAGCACCTCCTTCCTGGACGGGGACCTGATCTCTCAGTTCCCCAGCCTGGTGAACCAGACCCTGTTTGTCAACGCCCTCACCGCCGGGTTTGACGATGTGGACAACCTGTCCATCGCCCCCAAGAGCCTGGCCGTCACCTACAACACCATCCAGAACCCGGGGCTGTGGAGCACCGCCTATATCATCGTGCTGCCCATCGGCATCCTGCTGTGCGGCTTCCTGTTCTGGCTGAAACGGAGGAAACTATGAGCTTCCCCAAAGCGGCAAAGCCGCTTCGGGGAGAGGGGATGCGCGCAAGGCTGCCCTCGATTCCGCTGGAAAAGTCGGACAGCCTTGCGCGAGAGGAGTCATTTCCGAGACACATCCCCCAGGGGACCTTCTCTTGCCCCTGCGGGGCAATTCACCTTGTGTCCCCGGAAATGACAAGATTAGACTTTATTCCGCCGCCCGCGGGCGGCGGAACTCCTTGCAGGAGGGCTTTTAACCAATCCAGGAGGTAAATCTATGATGACAAAGCAGACGCGGACATTGGCGCTCCTGGC
The DNA here is from genome assembly GCA_944385165.1 of uncultured Oscillospiraceae bacterium. Lineage (GTDB taxonomy): Bacteria > Bacillota > Clostridia > Oscillospirales > Oscillospiraceae > Lawsonibacter. The sequence continues at coordinate 451 of CALWWF010000100.1, read as the reverse complement.
CGCCGCCGTGGTGGTGTGCGGCGGGGCCTACGGCGCGCTCCGGGTGTGGAACGACCGGCAGGCTCAGGCGGACGGCACCGTCTATGTGACCAATCTGACCGGTCTCACTCAGGTGTCCTTCACCAACGCCTACGGGGATTTTTCCTTCACCAAGGCGGACGGGACCTGGGAGTACGACGGGGACACGTCCTTCCCCGCCGGCCAGGAGGCCCTGGAGGATCTGGCGGAGCAAGTGGGGACCCTGGCCGCCACCCGGGTCATCGACGACCCGGAGGACTTGTCCTCCTACGGCCTGGACGCTCCCGCCCTCCAGGCCTCGGTCACGGCGGAGGACGGCCAGAGCGCGGTCCTCCTGCTGGGGGACACGGTTTCGGACTACTGTTACGCCAAGCTGGAGGGGTCGGACACCGTCTACACCATCTCCACCGACCTGCCTGACCAGCTGGAGGAG
>CALWWF010000099.1 GCA_944385165.1 uncultured Oscillospiraceae bacterium | reverse complement strand
CTGCTGGGCGGCGCCACCTACTCCACCGCCGACACCGTCCGCCCCGCCCTGCAGCTGGTGAAGACCAAGCCGGGCAACACCATTGTGTCCTCCTGCTTTATTCTGGTGCGCCCCTCCGCCACCGGCGGCAACGACGTGCTGGCCATGGCCGACTGTGCCATCAATATCAAGCCCACTGAGGACGAGCTGGTGGAGATCGCCTCCGAGACCGTGGACTGCGCCAAGATCTTCGGCATTGACCCCAAGGTGGCCTTCCTGAGCTATTCCACCTTCGGCTCCGGCAAGGGCGAGGACGTGGACAAGATGCGCAACGCCGCCCAGAAGGCCCAGCTGGCCATGCCCAATGTGCCCATCGAAGGCGAGATGCAGTTTGACGCCGCCGTCTCTCCCCGGGTGGCCCAGACCAAGTGCCCCAACTCCAAGGTGGCCGGCTACGCCAACACCTTTATCTTCCCCGACATTAACGCCGGCAATATCGGCTATAAGATTGCCCAGCGCCTGGGCAACTTCGAGGCCTACGGCCCCATCCTGCTGGGTCTGAACGCCCCCATCAACGACCTGTCCCGCGGCTGCAACGCTCAGGAAGTTTATTCCATGGCTATTATTACTGCGGCTCTGGTCAGCGCCAACCAGTAATCGACGCAAACAGTTTCAGCGGGCCCCCACCGGGGGCCCGTTTTTTAACTGTTTTGGCCATGGAATAAACTTCCGGGGCCCCGTCGCAGACGGGGCGGCGCTGTGCGCCGTACAAGCGTTTTTGCCGTAGGCAAAAACCTTGGCGGAAGGGCGGCTTTGCCGCCCTGAGCATTGAAAATAAGCGGGTCCCCGCAAAATTCTTGAATTTTGTGGGGGTTATTCCATGGCCATTATCACCGCCGCTCTGGTCAGCGCCAACCAGTAATCGACGCAAACGTTTCAGCGGGCCCCCACCGGGGGCCCGCTTTTTTGCACATGATTTTAAAAATTGTGGAAAATTTGGAAGGGTTCCTCCCTGCGGGGCGGGTGCGAAAAAGCCTTCCCCCTTAAAGGGGGAAGGTGCCGAACGTAGTGAGGCGGATGAGGGGGCGGTTGTCAGAAGGGGATGGAACCTGGATACGCACCCTCATCAGTCAGCCTTGCGGCTGACAGCTTCCCCCTACAAGGGGGAAGCCTTGGCGGGAGCCCCAAGGGGCTCCCCTACGAAGTATCAAGAACGTGTGTGGAAACCTGGAACCACGGGCCGGTCTGGGACCGGCCCCTACGGCGAATCTGAAAACGTTTTCGATGATTTTGCAGGGGCGGGTCCCAGACCCGCCCGTCCGAAGCGACAGCTTGACCGGGCCCGTCACCCCTCCCCGGTCACCCGGGGGTCGGGCAGGTCCACATACACGGGGGAATGGCCCAGGGCCTGGACGTAGCGCAGCAGATCCTCCCGCTTCATGCGCAGGGTGGAGGTGGAGATGCCCGGGTGGCCGCTGATGGTCTCATCGGCCAGAAGCGCCTTGTCCACCACCAGCTGCACCTTGCCCTCCCGGTCGAAGAGCAGCTCCAGGGCGGAGACGGAGCCGGGGGTGGTGCCCAGGTACTCCGCCATGTGCCCCGCGTCGGCGAAGGACAGCCGGGAGCACCCCAGCTGGGCGGAGAGGTACTTGGTCTTGAAGGGCTTGTCCCCCGGCATGAGCAGCAGGTAAAATTCCGTCTGCTGGCGGTTGCATAAGAACAGGTTTTTGCAGATCTTACCTCCCAGGACGGACTCGATCTGGAGGCAGTCCTCCATGGTGTCGGCGTAGTCGTGGTCCACCCGGGTGTAGGGGATGGAGAGCTCCTCCAGCTTGTCGTAGATGGCCTCCTCCTGGGGGATGCGCTGGTCGGCGGGGCGGCCGGTGTAGATGGTGGGGTCAATGTGCATGGTGGGGATTCCTCTTTTCTCGCTTGCGCGTCGCTTTTCCCCAGCATACCACAATTTTGGGGAAAAGTATATCCCGGCCATTGTATTGTTCCGCCGCTGTGGTACAATACGATACGGACAAAGTCGAACTGCGGGGCCCTCCGGCCCTGTGGAAAGGAGGGCGTTTTTTGTGCAGTGGTATTTGATCGGCCCTGTTCTCACCCCGGTCGGCGCGCCCCCGGAGGGGGATGCCTCCGGGGTGGTCCTGCTCACCTCCGGAGAGCTTTCCCAGCTGCCTGCCGCCCTGCCCGGTCTGGAGCGGGTGCTCCGCCACACCCCCGCCGCCCGGGACGCCCGGGTGTGCAAGGCGGAGGTCCGCCCGGAGTTCCTCTCCGGCACCATGATCCTGCCCCCGTCCCCCAAGGCCGGGACGCGTCTGGCCTTCGGATGGCTGCTCACCGGGCGGTGGGCGGTGCTGGTGGATGACGGGGAGCTGCTCCTTCCCCACCTGCGGCGGATGGTGAAGGAGAAGCTTCCCACCGGCGGCGGGGTGGGCCGGTTTTTCTATGGACTGCTGTCCTTGCTCACCGCCCGGGACCTGCGCCGGCTGGAGGAGCTGGAGGACCAGGCGGAGGAGCTGGAGGACCAGGTGCTCTCCGGGGGACTGGAGGGCTTCAGCCCGGTGATGACCGGGCTGCGGAAGACAGCCATGGCCTGGTTTCGGTACTACTCCCAGCTGGACGACGTGGCCGGCCGCCTGCGGGAGAATGAGAACGGCTTTTTCACCTCGGAGGAGGAAAAGCTCTTCCGGCTGCTGGAGGAGCGGGTCATCCGCCTGCGGGAAGAGTCCCAGCTGCTGCGGGAGTACTGCCTTCAGATCCAGAGTATGTTCCAGGCAGAAATCGACTTGAGGCAGAATCGGATCATGAAGATCCTCACGGTGGTGACCACCGTCTTCCTCCCCCTGTCCCTGCTGGCCGGGTGGTACGGCATGAACTTCGATATGCCGGAGCTGTCCTGGAAGTACGGCTACCCGGCGGTGATCGCCGCCGGGGTGGTCATTGTGCTCCTCGCCCTCTGGATCTGCAAGAAAAAGAAATTTTGGTAAAAAAACAGCCGGACGAGCTTAGAAACGCCCGTCCGGCTGTTTTCGCGATGAAGTCAAAGAAAGAGAACTGTCCTTTGGGGAGTTTGCTTAGAACTCCACCTTGCCGGAGCCCGCGCCGTTGACCACATAGTACACGGCCTGGTCCTCGGGCTTCACATACAGCTCCAGGGTCTTGATCTCCTCCCCGGTCCACTGCTCCTTGACCGCGGCCACCATGGCCTCCTGGGTGAGCTCCTTGCCCATGTACTGCAGCGTCAGGGAAACCTGGGGCTCAGCGGCCTTCTTCGCCGCAGGAGCCTTGCGGGCCGGGGCCTTACGGGTCTTGGGGGCGGGCTTCTCCGCCTTCTCCGCGGGCGCAGCCGCCGCGGTAGACTTCTTGGAAAACGCCATAACACACACGTTCCTTTCCTGGACAGCCGGAGCCGTCGAATTCACTGGTACTCCTATATTGTAGCAGGATTTGCAGGAAGGAAAAGAGTCAAAACGACGATTCTTCTTTTCTTTCCACTCCCATTCCCTGCCAAATTGTACAGGAAACGGGGGTTTCTATCCAAAAACAGGGGGATTTTCCGGCCCCTTTGGGGGGGCAAACCAAAAAAACTGCCTGGTGGCGGGCCGGGGAGGCCCCAACCCAGGCGGGCCCCAGCGCGCCCGCAAGGCCTCACTCCACCGTCAGACGCAGAAGGAGAAAGCGCTCGCCGGGATCGGCCTGGGTTTTTTCCACTGCCCCGACCCAGGCGGGGACCCGGTAGGAGGGCCCCTCCGTCTCCGCTGCAACCCCCTCCCGCGCCAGGGAGAAACAGGCCAGCACCGCCCCATACTCCGGGTCCGCCTGGCATCTCTGGTCCAGGGCGCGCACCAAATACCCCGCGTCCAGCCCAGGAATCCCGTCCAGTGTGCCCTTCCAGGTCCCCAGGTCTGTGGAGATCACCAGCTCCATGGCGGAGGGCTCCTCCTCCGTCTGATAGGAGAACCCCAGCGTCTGACGCCGGGGCGCGGCGGGGTCATAGGCCTCCGCCACCGGCCAGGTGCGAAGCAGCCCCTCCTCCGTCCAATATTCCATCTGAACCTGATAGTGCTCCGTACCGTCCGCCACCGTCAGGTCAAAGAGGTACACGCTGGAGTTCCCCGCCGCCTGGGCTGCCAGGAGCTCCCGGTCCGAGAGGTCCCTGGGGGTAATCACCGTGGCGGTCTGGGGCAGCAGCTGTGTGTAAGTTTTGACGTACCAGAAGCCCCCGCCCAGAGCCAAAATGAGCAGCGCGGCCAGACAGGCCCCCGCCGCCCGGTGCCAGCGCCGCAGCTTCCGTCCCATCTGGGAGAGCACCAGCCGCAGGGAATCCCGCAGCAGTTCCTCTTTGGGGCCCTCTCCCCGCTGTCCCGACAGCAGCTCGGACACCGTCAGCCCCAGGCAGTCCCCCAGGGGCTCCAGCAGGGACAGGTCCGGGAAATTCAAGCCCCGCTCCCACTTGCTCACCGCCTGGGCGGACACGTGGAGGGCCTGGGAGAGCTCCTTCTGGGTCAGCCCCCGCTCCCGCCGGGCCTGGGCGATCAGCGCCCCCGTCTTTTGGGCGTCCATGGCCTCACCTCCTGCCTCCAGCATAG
>CALWWF010000098.1 GCA_944385165.1 uncultured Oscillospiraceae bacterium | reverse complement strand
ACTCCGTGACATGAAAGAAACCGGCGCAGCAAGCAGGCCGGTTCCACCCAACCACAGCGATATACGCCGTGCCCAGGTCCTTCAGCCGCCCGATTCTAGCTCGGACATACTCCGCGGAAGTTCCCTCGTTTCCGAGCAATCTCCCGCATCATCGCATTCGCCCCCTTACAGGGACTTTGGTATCATACATCAACCACCCCGTGTGTGTCAAGGATTTTTTCAAAAAAATCTCGCTGTTTTTACTGAATTCCTCTTGTTTCTTTTTCTATCCTCTATCTTGTGGCCGGGAGGGCTTCCCGCCCACAAGGGGCAGGGGAGGGTTCCGCCCTGTGGGGCGGGTTACTTTGCCCATGGCGGCTCGTCGTCGCAAAGTCCGCTCGACTCCGTTTCCGCCTGGCGGCGAAAACTGCGCCCACTCCCTTGCTCCTCCTCTTCCCGGCGAACCCGCTTCGCTGGGCTTCGCCGGGAGCAACGGGAGATTTGGCAAAACGCCACCGGGGGACGCCCTCCTGTTTCGTAGGAGCAGTATTTCCGGCGCGCAAAACCAGGAGTGCTTGGGCGCTGTTCCATCCGGCCCCACTAGGGGCCTGGGTTTGCAAAATTTGTTCCCGCTGTGGTTCAACCTCCGCGCCTGGGTTTGCCGAACCAACGCGCTCGCTCCGTTTTTCACCGTAGGGGCGGCCCCATGTGGCCGCCCGCTGATAACCTTCCCCTTGGGGGGGAAGCCTTTGTGGGTGACCCTCGCGGTCGCCAAATCACGGGCCGGTCTGGGACCGGCCCCTACGGCGAATCCAAACCGGTTTCGGTGATTTCGTAGGGGCGGGTCCCAGACCCGCCCGCCGCCCGGAACCGGCCCATACAAACCGCGCCTGTGCCCGTTCGGGCAGCAAAAAGCCCGCTGCACACCGGGCGCAGCGGGCGGCAAAAGGGAGGCAGGGTCAGTCCCCCAGCAGGCCCAGCTCGTATTTCCACGCGAGGACCCGGGTGACCGACTGGTCGATCTGCTCCTGGGAGATGGTCCCGTCCTGGACGGCGGCGACCACCTGGGGGATCTGGGTCTCAAAGTCGGTGGTGAGCACCATGTCGTTGCCGGCCAGCACCGCCAGTACCGCCGCGGAGCCGTCCTGGGCATACGCCTCCACCGCATCCATGGCCAGATCGTCAGTGAGGATGACCCCCTCAAAGCCCAGCTCCTCCCGCAGGACCTGGTGGACGGCGGGGGAGAGGGAGGCGGGCAGGTCCGGGTCCATACACTCCACCACGTTGTGGCTCACCAGCACCGCGTCCGCCCCCGCCTGGATGCCCGCCTGGAAGGGGAGGAAGTCCGAGGTCTCAAAGCTCTCGTAGGGCCGCGGGTCCACCGCGATCCCCGTGTGGGTGTCCACGTTGTTCCCATAGCCGGGGAAGTGCTTGAGCACCGAGCCGATCTGCTCCTGGCCCATCACCTCCACCACCTGAGCCACATAGTCCGCGGTGGTCTGGGCGTCCTGGCCCAAAGAGCGGTCATAGATGAAGTCCGCCGGGTCGGTGGACACGTCCGCCACCGGGGCGAAGTTCACGTTCACCCCCAGGTCCAGCAGGGTGACGCTCTTCTGCCGGGCGTCCTGGAGGATGGCCTCCATCCCTCCCTGGGCGTACAGGGCCTGGGGGGAGGGCTCCCGGGCGGGGAAGAGGTTGGGATTGCTGCTGGCCCGGACCACAGTGCCCCCCTCCTCGTCGGCGCCGATGAGCAGGGGGATGCCCGCCGCCGCCTGGTAGGAGGCGATGTCGTCCCGCACCTGCTGGGCGGTCTTATCCTGGAAGTCCCGGCCAAAGAGAATATAGCCCCCTACCTTATACTGGGCCGCCGCCTCCGCGCCGCCGGTCTCCGGGCAGCGCACGAAGAACATCTGCCCCACCTTCTCCTCCACGGACATGGCGGAGACCAGCTCCTGGATGATCTGCTCCTCGTTCTGGGGGGCCTGGCTCTGGGAGGGGGACTGGCTGCCGGAGGGGGCGGAGGTCTCAGGCTCCGGCTCCTCCTGGCTGGAGCCCTCTTCCGGGGCGCTGCCGCCGGAGGGGGCGCTCTGGGAGGCGTCCGGCTCCTGGGACTGGGCGGCAGAGGAGGCCGTCCCCTCCGGCGAAGAGCTGCTCCCGGAGCCGCCGGGGGCCTGGGGCGCGGCGCACCCGGTGAGCAGAATACACAAAACAAACATCATCAGCTTTTTCATGGCTGCCTCCTGGGAAAAACAGCGTGGAGAGGGATCTCCACGCCACACATCAGGTTCAGTTTCTGTTTATTTTATGGCAGTATACCACGCCCCGTGCAGACTGTCAATTTTTTTGCCTCTTTTTCGGGACTTTTCCTGGTTTCTTCTCCCTTTTGCCCTCCGCCCCCGTCTTTTTCCCCCTTGACAGGGGCGGAGATGTATATTACAATGAAGGGCAATCTGAGAAAAGCGGTGAGGAAGAACAGTACCCCGCGCCGGGGCGTTAGAGATGGGATGGCCGGTGCAAATCCCACGAAGGCGCGGCGGGAAGGCCCTTCGGAGCGCGGGCAGGCAATGGCCCGCCGTCTCCCCACGTTACGGGGGTCGAGTGTGTGCCTCCGGGCACAAATTCAGGTGGAACCACGGATCGTCTGATTCGCCCTGAGCCAAACGCGGCTCAGGGCGTTTTTATTTATAGCGTCCGAGGCCGCGAGCAGGGGAGATAACGCCGGAGCGCAGGACAGAGCCCAGGGGCGGCCGAAGGCCGAACCGGGTCTGTCCGGAGACGGAGAAGTTATCGACCCGGCCGCGAGCGTGCCGAGGCGTGGATCAAAAAAGAGTATCCAACAATTCACAAATAAGGAGTTTTATCATGAAAAACAGCGAAAAGACCATGGAAAAGATCGTCAACCTGTGCAAGGGCCGGGGCTTTATCTTCCCCGGGTCCGAGATCTACGGCGGCCTGGCCAACACCTGGGACTACGGCCCCCTGGGCGTGGAGCTGAAGAACAACGTGAAGAAGGCCTGGTGGAAGAAGTTCGTCCAGGAGAACCCCTATAACGTGGGTCTGGACGCGGCCATCCTTATGAACCCCCAGGTGTGGGTGGCCTCCGGCCATGTGGGCGGCTTCTCCGACCCGCTGATGGACTGCAAGGAGTGCAAGGAGCGCTTCCGCGCCGACAAGGTCATTGAGGACTGGTGTCAGGAGAACAGCTTCGACCTGGGCAAGCCGGTGGACGCCATGAGCCAGGCGGAGATGAAGCAGTTTGTGGAGGACCACAACGTCCCCTGCCCCTCCTGCGGCAAGCACAACTGGACGGACATCCGCCAGTTCAACCTGATGTTCAAGACCTTCCAGGG
>CALWWF010000097.1 GCA_944385165.1 uncultured Oscillospiraceae bacterium | reverse complement strand
ACCGCCGCCACTTCCCCGCCATCAACTGGCTCAACTCCTACTCCCTGTACCTGGACAGCCTGAAGCCCTGGTACGACGAGCATCTGGGCAAGGAGTTCCTCCAGAACCGGGAGTGGGCCATGGGGGTGCTCCAGGAGGAGGCCAACTTAAACGAGATCGTCCAGCTGGTGGGCAAGGACTCCCTGTCCGCCGCCGACCAGATCACCCTGGAGACCGCCAAAATGATCCGGGAGGACTTCTTGCAGCAAAACTCCTTCGTGGACATCGACTCCTATTCCGAGTATGACCGGCAGGCCCGGATGCTCGCCCTGATTCGGGAGTACGACAGCCGGTGCCGGGCTGCCGCAGAGCGGGGCGGGGCCATTGCCGAATTGTTCGCCATCCCCGTGCGGGAGAAGATCGGCCGGGCCAAGTCGGTGCCCGCCAATGAGTACCGGGAGGCCTACGCCGCCATGGACCGGGAGATGGAGGAGGAGCTTGAGGCCGCCGCCCAGAAGGGAGAGAGGGCGCTATGATCCGGGAATATAAGACGATTCAGGAGATCTCCGGCCCGCTGATGGTGGTGGACCGGGTCCAGGGGGTCACATACGACGAGCTGGGGGAGATAGAGCTCAGCGACGGCACGGTCCGCCGCTGCCAGGTGCTGGAGGTCAACGGGGACACCGCCGTGGTCCAGCTGTTTGAAAACTCCGCCGGCATCAACCTGGCAGAGTCCAAGATCCGCTTTCTGGGGCACCCCCTCCAGCTGGGGGTGTCCGGGGATATGCTGGGCCGGGTGTTCAACGGCATGGGGGAGCCCATCGACGGCGGCCCCGCCATCCTGGCCGACGAGTACCGGGACATCAACGGCCTGGCCATGAATCCCGCCGCCCGGGACTACCCCAACGAATTCATCCAGACCGGCATCTCCACCATTGACGGGCTGAACACCCTGGTCCGGGGGCAGAAGCTGCCCATTTTCAGCGGCTCCGGCCTGCCCCACGCCGCCCTGGCGGCCCAGATCGCCCGACAGGCAAAAGTATTGGACGGGGAGTCCAACTTCGCGGTGGTCTTTGCGGCCATTGGTATCACCTTTGAGGAGGCCGAGTTCTTCGTCCAGGAGTTCCGGCGCACCGGGGCCATCGACCGCACGGTGCTCTTCACCAACCTGGCCAACGACCCGGCGGTGGAGCGCATCGCTACCCCACGTATGGCCCTGACTGCGGCGGAGTATCTGGCCTTTGAGAAGGAGATGCATGTGCTGGTCATCATGACCGACATCACCAACTACGCCGAGGCGCTGCGGGAGGTCTCCGCCGCCAAGAAGGAGGTCCCCGGCCGCCGGGGCTATCCGGGCTATCTGTACACCAACCTGGCCACCATTTACGAGCGGGCGGGCCGCCAGATGGGAAAGAAGGGTTCCATCACCCTCATTCCCATCCTGACCATGCCCGAGGACGACAAGACCCACCCCATCCCCGACCTGACCGGCTATATCACCGAGGGGCAGATCATTCTCTCCCGGGAGCTGTACCGGAAAGGCATCAACCCGCCCGTGGACGTGCTGCCCTCCCTGTCCCGCCTGAAGGACAAGGGCACCGGGGCAGGGAAGACGAGAGAGGACCACTCGGGCACCATGAACCAGCTCTTCGCTGCCTACGCCACCGGCAAGGAGAACAAGGAGCTCATGTCCATCCTGGGCGAGGCTGCCCTGAGCCCCACCGACCTATTGTACGCCAAGTTCGCCGACGAGTTTGAGAAGCGCTACGTCTCCCAGGGGGCGGATGAGAACCGCTCCATTGAGGAAACCCTGGACCTGGGCTGGGAGCTGTTATCCATCCTGCCTCGCAGCGAGCTCAAGCGCATCAAGCCCGAGTATATTGATAAGTATCTGCCCAAGAAGGATTAAAGGGGGGATTTGAATGCCTTCCACAACCATCAATCCCACCCGGATGGAGCTCACCCGGCTGAAGGGGCGGCTGAAAACCGCCCAGCGGGGCCATAAGCTGCTGAAGGATAAGCGGGACGAGCTGATGAAGCAGTTCATGGACGTGGTGCGGGAGAACCGGGCCCTGCGGCGCCGGGTGGAGGAGGGGCTCATGCGGGCCCACGCCTCCTTCACCGTGGCCGCCGCCCTCATGTCCCCGGAGATGCTGGAGCAGTCCCTCCTGTACCCCAAACAGAGCGTGGAGCTGGAGATGACCTTCCAGAATGTCATGTCCGTGGACGTCCCCCGGTATCAGTTCAAGACGAAAAGCCAGGACCCGGGGGAGGTCTACCCCTACGGCTTTGCCCAGACAAGCGGGGAGCTGGACGACGCGGTGGACGCCCTGTCCCAGGTTTTTATGGATATGCTCAAGCTGGCGGAGGTGGAGAAGACCAGCCAGCTTCTGGCCCAGGAGATCGAAAAGACACGCCGGCGGGTCAACGCCCTGGAATATGTAAAGATTCCCCAGATGGAGAAGAGCATCCGCTACATCTCTATGAAGCTGGACGAGAACGAGCGGGCCAATACCATCCGTCTGATGAAGGTGAAGGATATGCTCCTGAAAGAGAGCATCCAGCAGCGCCGGGAGGAGAATGCCCGGGTGCTCCAGACCTTCGGCGGCGGGGAAGGGACGCCGGATTTGGCGTAAGGCGGAATGCCTTTTGCCTTTGACATCAACGTAAAAGGGTACTGCGAGGCAAGTTGCAGTGCCCTTTTTCGTTTATTATAAAAAAACAGCCCTGTCAACCGGCGGTTGACAGGGTGTAAGGGCCGGCCTCTTGCCAAAAACTGCCCGGCCCGGTAAAATGAAAGCAAAAAAGGGGGGAGAGCCATGACGCTGGGCCAGAGAATTCAGGAGCACCGCCTCCGGCTGGGCCTGTCCCAGGAGGCCCTGGGGGAGAAACTGGGCGTCTCCCGACAGGCGGTGAGCAAGTGGGAGGGGGACGCCGCCGTGCCGGATACTGATAAGTTAATTGCCTTGTCAAAACTTTTTGGGCTCACTCTCAACGAGCTGCTCCAGGTGGAGGGGCCGGAGGCGGGTCAAGCGGCAGAGAATGCAGAGGAAATTCCGCAGTCTGAGCCGCAGAAAGAACCGAAGCCCGGGAAAAAGAAAATGCGCGCCGCTCCGTGGCTGATTCCAGTGCTGGCTGTCCTGGCTCTGGTTCTGGGCCTGACTGCTGTGGTGGTTTCTTTTGGGCAAAGGACAAACGATCTCCAGTACCGTATCGCCCGGCTGGAGCTGCGCGTGAACCAGCTGGAGACTGCCTCCGCGCTGGACCCGGCGGACCTGGTAGGAGACTGGGACTTGGGGATTGGAAGCGGTGTATACAGTATAGACAGCACGTTCTATCGGGATGTTCCAGTTACGGTTGCCCTCACCCGTTACGACCCCAACCAACCATTTGAGGTGTTCTTCCAGGTATATGGGAGCGGACTGGAGGAGAAGCGGGTGGAGGCCTACCCGGTGGAAGAGACGTCGGCGGGGGTATATTCTGCCCAGGTTCCGGTACAGACCGGAAACCCTGGGACCTTAGCGGTAGGTTTTCGGATCAATGGGGTGGAGTACCTCCAGCCGCTGGTTGAGATTACCGGTATGACGGACCATTCCATCTCTTGTGAGCCTCTGCTGCCCACGGCGGAGGAATCTTGACAAGGTGGGGACGTCTGCCTATAATAAAGCCAAACAGAGCCGCCGGGGGCTTTTCCTGGCGGCTTTTACCCATTTCAGGAGGAATGCCCCATGACAATTTCCCAGCTCACCCGGGAGATGATCCGCTTCTCCCAGGGAAACCTGCACGACATCAGCCACTTGTTGAAGGTCTGGGCCTATGCCCGTACCATCGGCCTGGAGGAGGGAGTTTCCGAGGAGATCCAGACCACCCTGGAGGCGGCCGCCCTGGTCCACGACATAGCCTGTCCCCTGTGCCGGGAGAAGTACGGTGCCGCCGACGGCAAGCACCAGGAGCTGGAGGGCGGCCCCATGGCCCGGGAGCTGCTCCAGTCTCTGGGGGCGGAGCCAGCCCTCATTGACCGGGTGGCCTATCTTGTGGCCCACCACCACACCCCAGCGGCGGTGGACGGCCTGGACTATCAGATTCTGCTGGAGGCCGACTATCTGGTGAACGCGGACGAGAGTTCCTTTTCCCGGGAAAACATAGAGAACGCCCGTGCCGTCCTGTTCAAAACCAAGACGGGACTTGACCTGTTGGACGCGATCTACGGAAACCGCAGATAAAAAAGAAGGCCCACACCGGTTCATTTCCTGGTGTGGGCCTTCCGCATTTGCTTTAAAAAATCAGCTCCCGGGTGATCTCGGACAGGCTGTGCACGCCGCACATGGCCATGGTGTCCTCCAGCTCCCCTTTCAGCTTCTGGGTGAGCAGCTGTACCCCCTCGGCTCCGCCGCCGTAGACGGCGGTGACGTAGGGCCGGGCCAGCAGCACCCCGTCCGCCCCCAGGGCCAGGGCCTTACACACGTCCACCCCGGTGCGGATGCCGCCGTCCACCAGGATGGTCATCTGCCCCTTCACCGCATCGGCGATGGCGGGGAGGACCTGGGCGGTGGCGGGGACCCCGTCCTGGACCCGGCCGCCGTGGTTGGAGACCACAATGCCGGCGGCCCCCGCCTCCAGGGCCTTCCGGGCTCCCTTCACGGTCATGATGCCTTTGAGGATAAAGGGGACTTTGATGTACTCGATGATCTCCCGCAGCTCCGCCACGGTCTTGGACCCGGCGGGGGGCGTCAGCCCCTTCAAAAAGGGCAGGCCGGCGGCGTCGATGTCCATGGCGAACACCTTGGCCCCGGAGGCCTTGGCCGCGTCCAGCTTGGCGTACAGGGTGTCCTTGTCCCAGGGCTTCACGGTGGGGATGCCCTTTCCGCCGGCGGCCCCGATGGCGGCGGAAGCGGCAGTAAATACCTCCGGGTTGGTGCCGTCGCCGGTGAAGGCGGCGATGCCCGCCTGGGCGCAGGCGGGGACTAAGATGTTGTTGTACTCCGGGTCGTTGTACTTGTCCCCGTAGTGGAGGTTCACCGCCCCCACCGGGCCGGCGAACACCGGCAGATCGTAGGTCTCTCCAAAGAATCGGAACGTGGTATCCACCGGCTTGTTGTCACAGATGGTGTCCATGTTCAGATACACGTTTTGCCAGGCCTCGTAGTTGCGGATGGCTACGGTGCCGGTGCCCTTGGCCCCGGGGCCGGGCATGATATTGCCGCAGGCCCTGCCGTTGCACACCGGGCAGGCCTTGCAGCTGGGGCCGCTGCATGTGCGGGCGGCGGCCAGAACTTCCTGATAGGTCACAAAAACCCCTCCTTTTTCTTCCTCTGCATTGTAGCGGGAAATGGGGGGCGCGTCAAGGGGCGGGGGGCAGCTTGTCCTCCAGCCAGACGAGGATGTCCTGGAACACCTCTGCCCGGTTGGCCTCGTGGAACAGCTCGTGCCGTGCGCCGGGGTAGAGCTTGCAGGTCACGTCCCGGCACCCGGCCCCTCGCAGAAGCCGCTCCACCTTCCGCACTTCCCGGCCCATCCCGCCCACCGGGTCCCGGTCCCCGGAGAGGAGGAGCAGCGGCGTGTCCGGGTCCATGGTTTTCAGGTTGTCCCGCCGGACGATGGCTTGCAGCCCCTCCAGGGTGTCCCGCAGGAGGGCGGCGGAGGGCCGGGGGCGGCAGAGGGGATCGGCCAGATAGGCGTCCACCTCCGCCTCATCCCGGGAGAGCCAGTCGGCCCCGGTGCGGACGGGGCGGAAGGGGCGGTTGTACATCCAACCCATGAGAAGGTCCGTCAGAGGGCTGACCCCCTGGGGGCCCAGGCGGCGGCACTCCAGACCGACCAGAGCCCGTCCCAGGGCCAGCAGCGGGGCGGGCGCCTGCCCGGTGCCGGCCAGGAGGGCGCCGGACAGGGTCCCCGGCCACGCCTCCAGATACCCCCGTACCAGGAAGGAGCCCAGGGAGTGCCCCAGCAGGACATAGGGGAGACCTGGGTGCCGCTCCTCCTCCAGCTCCCGCAGGCGATGCACGTCCCGGAGGGCGTAGTCCCAGCCGCCCTCCGGAGCAAAGCAGCCGTACCTGCCGTCCTCCACCGTCCGCCCGTGGCCCAGGTGGTCCTCGCCGCACACCAGAAATCCGCGGCTTGTGAGAAATTGAGCCAAAGCCTGGTAGCGGCCGATGTGGTCGGTGAGCCCGTGAACGATCTGGACCGCCGCCCGAGGCGGCCCCTGGGGGAGCCACTCCCGGGCATACAGAGAATATCCGGGGCGGGCGGAGGGGAAACGGAATTCCCGCGTCTCCGGCATGGGAGCATCCTCCTTTCCTGGGTGTTTTGTTCTACTGTATCACACCGGCGGGGGAGAACACAAGGCGGGAATCAGGGTTACATTCCCTCCAGCAGCAGCCGCAATCGGGCGGCGCAGTCCTCCGCCCCGTCTCCCAGGTCCTGAAACAGCTGGCACAGGCAGGGGTCCTCCATCTCCCGGGCGCAGGAGCGGACCTGTCCGGCCCGGCGGAGAAAGCGCCGGAACAGAGTGCGCAGGGCCATATCCACAGGGCTGGAGAGGACGGAACCGGCGGTGCGGGGGGTATAGCGCTCCCCGGCGATGAGAAAATAGGCGGCGGACAGGCGGCGCTGCTCCAGTTGGAGATCCCCGGCCAGAGCGGAGAGGGTCCGGGCCTGTCGGGGAGGGCACCGGCGGGCCAGGCTTTGCATGGCGCGGGAGAGCTCCTGCGTTTCCCCCATCGCCTCCTGAATCGCGGAGAGGTAACGCCGGGAGGAGTCGCCCAGGCAGGGGAGGGGTTCCTCCTCCGTTGGGACGTGGGAGAGGGCGGGGACGGCGGGACGGGGCGTACCGGCCCCGTCCACGTCCACGGCAATGGGACTGTGGGCCTGGTCGGGCATGACCCGCTGCCAGACCCGCTGAAACACCTCCGGGTCGAAGGGCTGGAGGGAGAGCTGGGGCTCGGGTCGTTTGGATTCCATCAATCATACCTCCCAAACGGTGATCTGGTTCCCTCTATCCTATGCGCGGCGGACGAAAAAGGAACCTGGGTTGATAGCTGGGCTGTTTTATGGTACACTAAACAGCAAATACAAGAAGAGAGAGGAGCAAAAAAGCGATTATGGATGAGTCTGTGCCGGCCAATTTACAGCCCCTGGAGTGCCGCTCCAACCGGCCGCATCAATTTTCCTCCGCCAATGGGATCTACGTCACCAAGATCGAGCCAGGCCGGGCGGAAGGGGTCCTGAAGGTGACCCGGGACAGCCTGAACCCCCACGGGAAAGTCCACGGGGGCGCTCTGGCTGCCCTGGCAGACACGGTGGGCGGGAACTGTGCCTGCGCCCGGGGGCGCAGCTGCGTCACCGCCAGCCAGTCCATGGAGTTTCTCCGCCCGGCGGAGGGGCCCTATATCACCTGTGTGGCCACCCCCAAGAAGGAGGGGCACACCCTGTCGGTGATCCAGGTGGAACTCTCCAACGCGGCGGGAAAGCTGGTGGCCACCGGGACCTTCACCTTCTTTATGATGGACCAGTGGTAAGCAGGCTGAAGAGGGAAACCGTGGAAATATAAGGAGTATCTTGACATTTTCTGAAGAACGTGATAGGATACTCAAACATTCAAATAAAATGGAATATAGGATAGAGGCGCGGTGCTCATGCGTACCGCGGGACAAGGCCAGGCAGCCGTCCCGTGGGAGAGGGTGTACCGCCGAAGGAGTCTGTTCGCGGTCTGCCTGGACCGGGACTCCTGGGCCGTGGGAGAAGATCCCACGGACTGTCACAAGTTTTGTGGAGCGCTATCCAGAGGCGTTTTCCTGGACCGAAGCGGATGCCCGGGCCGGGAGAGGGCGTTTGGCTTGCCATGGGCGCGTTCTGCGTTCATGGCTTTTTGTCTGCGCGTTTTGGGCTGTGCGGGCCCAAAAGATTTTACTTTGGAGGGAAAAACATGAGAAACAAACGAAACTGGCTGCCCCTTCTGGCGGTCCTGGTGCTGATGGCAGCCGCGCTGACCACCGGTGCCTTTGCCGCGGGGGAGGAAGCGGCGGAGTACGTCAGCCCATTCTATGCCACGCCCTGGGCGCTGCTGCCCCCGGTGGTGGCCATCGGCCTGGCGCTGATCACCAAGGAGGTGTACTCCTCTCTATTCCTCGGCATTCTTGTGGGCGGACTGCTCTACTCCGGCTTCCAATTTGAGGGGACCGTCCTCCATGTGTTTGAGGACGGCATCGTCTCGGTGCTGTCCGACTCTTACAACGTGGGCATTTTAATCTTCCTGGTCATTCTGGGAGCCATGGTGTGCCTGATGAACAAGGCAGGGGGCTCCGCCGCCTTTGGCCGCTGGGCGGCGAAGAATATCAAAAGCCGGGTGGGGGCCCAGCTGGCTGCCGTTGTCCTGGGCGTGCTGATCTTCATCGACGACTACTTCAACTGCCTTACCGTTGGCTCGGTCATGCGGCCCATCACCGACAAGCACAACGTCTCCCGGGTGAAGCTGGCCTATATCATCGACGCCACCGCCGCCCCGGTGTGCATCATCGCCCCCATCAGCTCCTGGGCGGCCGCCGTGTCCAGCTATGTCCCCGACGGCCAGGGGCTGACGGTGTTTATCCGGGCCATCCCCTATAACTTCTACGCTCTGTTCACCATCTTCATGATGATCGCCATGGTGCTGATGAAGGTGGAGTTCGGGCCCATGCTGAAATTTGAGCGCAACGCCATCCAGACCGGGGATCTGTTCTCCGGCTCCAACCCCTACGCGGGACTGATGGAGGACGACCCGGACGACACCAAGGGTAAGGTGGCCGATTTGGTGATGCCCATTGTGGTGCTGATCATCGCCTGTGTTATCGGGATGCTCTACTCCGGCTCCTTCTTTGATTCCGCCAGCGAGAACTATTTCAATGTTCCCGGGGCCTTCTCCAGCTCGGACGCCTCCATCGGCCTGATGCTGGGCTCCGCGTTCGGACTGCTCTTCGCCCTGATCTTCTACTGGGTCCGCCGGGCCATGACCTTCAAGCAGATGATGGAGTGCATCCCCGAGGGCTTCAAGGCTATGGTGCCCGCCATCATGATCCTCACCTTCGCCTGGTCCCTGAAGGCCATGACCGACTCCCTGGGGGCCACCCCCTTCGTGGAGTACTTTGTGAACACCTATGCCAAGAGCGTGCAGTTCTTCCTGCCCGCCATTGTGTTTGCCATTGGCTGCCTGCTGGCCTTTGCCACCGGCACCTCCTGGGGCACTTTCGGCATCCTGATCCCCATCACCATGGCCATTTTCCCCCTGGACAACCCCCTGGGCATCATCTGCGTGTCCGCCAGCATGGCCGGAGCTGTGTGCGGCGACCACTGCTCCCCCATCTCCGACACCACCATCATGGCCTCGGCGGGAGCTCAGTGCGACCATGTGAACCATGTGTCCACCCAGCTGCCCTACGCCATCTCCTGCGCGGTCATCGCCTTTATCTCCTATGTGGCGGCGGGCCTGCTGGTCCACTTCGGCGCGCCGGGGATCCTGGCTCTGCCCTTCGGACTGATTCTGATGACGGTCTTCCTGCTGGTGCTTAAGAACATGGGAGACGACGTGACCAAACCTTAACGAGAACACGCGGGAACGAAATTTCAAAACAGCCGGGCCGCCTGCTGATGCAGGCGGCCCGGCTGTAGTCGTATCGAGGAACGGTTTCAGAAAGCGGCCTTTTGCCAGCCAAGGGTGTTTAAACGGTGAGCGGCTCTTCCCCGGACAGCACCCGGCGGTAGTTCTCCTGGTCGGTGTCCCCCTCGGTGCTGACGCACAGCACCCGGGAATTCCTGTCCAGACCCAGGCTCCAGCGCAGGTCCTCCCACTCCTCCCGGCAGGCCAGGGCAGCCAGAACCCCCACCCCCACGGCCCCGGACTCTCCGGAGACGATGGCCGGGTCCCCCGGCTCCGGTCTCCCCAGCAGACGCATCCCCAGGGCGGCGTACTCGTCCCCGCAGGAGACGAAGGCCGCCGCCCCGTTTTGGAGGATGGGCCAGCTGACGGTGCAGGGCTCGCCGCAGCACAGCCCGGCCATCATGCTGTTCATGTCCCCGGTGACGGGGGTGATGGTCCCGGCCTTTGCGCTGCGGTACAGGCAGTCCGCCTGGTCCGGCTCTGCGATGCAGGTGACCGGGCAGGCGGAGTCCCACCGGGCCAGGGCACTGCCCAGCATGGCCCCGGCGAAACTGCCCACCCCGGCCTGGAGGAACAGGTGGGTGGGTGGGTCCAGCTCCGCCTCCTCCAGCTGCCCGGCGGTCTCCTGGGCGATGGTGGTGTACCCCTCCATGATCCAGGCGGGGATCTCCTCATACCCCGGCCAGGCGGTGTCCTGGATGAGGATCCAGCCGTGTTCCTGGGCCATCCGGTCCGCCAGGCGCACCGCGTCGTCGTAGTTATACTCTGTGATCTCCGCCTGGGCGCCCTGGGCCCGGATGTTCTCCAGCCGCTCCCGGGCGCTGCCCTTGGGCATATAGACCACCGCCTTGTGGCCCAGCAGCCGGGCCGCCCAGGCCACCCCCCGGCCATGGTTGCCGTCGGTGGCGGTGACGAAGGTGAGTTCCCCCAGCTTCTCTCTGGCCTCTGGGGTCTGGAGGGCCTGGAAGGTGATCTCTTCCGGGGCCAGGCCCAGCTTCTGCCCCAGATACCGGGCCATGGCGTAGCTGCCCCCCAGAGCTTTAAAGGCGTTCAGGCCGAAGCGCTTGGACTCGTCCTTCACCAGCACCTGGGCCACTCCCAGCCGCCGGGCCAGGTTGGGCAGAGACACCAGGGGGGTGGGGACGTAGCCGGGGATGGTGCGGTGGAAGGCCTGGGCGTCCCGCTGGACGGAGAGGCTGGTGAGGGAGAGGACCTCGGGGGAGAGAGGATTGCAGTGATTGACAACGTATTGGAATCCCATGATATACCTCCTGAAAAATCGGGCGGCTTCCGGCGGAAAAAGCCGCAGACAGTCTGTGCCGGCATTATACCATGCCGCCCAGGCTTCCGCAACGGCGCTCTTGACAAAGGGGGATTTTCTGGAATAATAAAAAGAGACTGGATGTTCCGCCAGACGGCGGTGAGAAGAAGGAGAGGCGCGTATGCAGGACTATATCGGAAAGATCGTATCGCCGGAGACGGCGGCAAAAAAGGCGGTGCGCAGCGGCGACTGGGTGGACTACGGCTTCGGGGCCGGCTTCCCGGAGCTGATGGACAGGGCTCTGGCCGGCCGCCGGGACGAGCTGACGGACGTGAAGGTCCGGGGCGGGCTGGTGATCCGCCCCCGCATCGAGGTGGTGGAGCAGGACCCGGAGCAGAGGGCCTTCACCTATTACAGCTGGCACATCGGGGACTATGAGCGCAGGCTGCAAAGCCGGGGGCTGGTGAAGTTCATGCCCACCATCCTCCGCTCCCTGCCCTATCTCTACCGGGACAGGCACATCCGCTGCGACGTGGCCTTCGTCCCCGTGTCCCGGCCGGATGAGCAGGGGTACTGCGGCCTGGGCATCTCCAACTATGCCTGGCGCACCATTTTCGAGAGCGCCCGCACGGTGGTCTTTGAGATCAACGAGCGCCTGCCCCGGCTCCAGGGGGTGGACGGCTCCCACCGGGTGCACCTGAGCGAGGCGGACTACATCGTGGAGGGGGAGCACGAGCCCCTGCCCCAGCGCAGCTACCGGGAGCCCAGCGCCGCCGACGTGCAGATCGCCAAACTGGTGGCGGAGGAGATCCCCGACGGGGCGGTGCTGGCCCTGGGGGTGGGCGGCGTGCCCTTTACCGTGGCCCAGATGCTGGCCCAGTCGGACAAGAAAGACTTGGGCTGCCACACCGGCACCATCAGCGACGCGTTTTTGGAGCTTTGGAGGGCGGGGAAGCTGACCAACGCCCGGAAGGAGGTGGACCGGGGGTACTCCACCTGGAACCTGGCCATGGGCTCCCAGGCGCTGTACGACTGGCTGGACCAGGAGCCCCAGCTGTTCCACCCCGGGGACCTGGACTATGTCCACTCGGTGGAGCGCATCAGCCGGATGAGTAATGTCATCAGCATCAACGGCGGGGTGGAGCTGGACCTGATGGGCCAGGAGAACGGGGAGTCCGCCGGGACCCGGCAGCTCTCCGGCATCGGCGGGCAGATGGACTTTTTGGAGGGGGCCTACCGCTCCAAGGGGGGCAAGGGATTCATCTGCCTCAACTCCACCCACAAGCGCAAGGACGGCACCCTGAAGTCCAACATTGTGCCCTGTATCCCCGCAGGCAGCACCGTCTCCGCCCCCCGGACCATGATCCAGTATGTGGCCACCGAGTATGGGATCGCCTGCCTGTCCGGCAAGACCCTGCGGGAGCGGGCGGAGGCCATGGCGGCCATCGCCCATCCGGACTTCCGGGAGGAACTGCTGTCATACGCCCGGGAGAACTTCCGTTAAAAGGAGCTGGAGGGCCGCCGCTTGTCTGAGGCGGCGAAACATGGTACAATACATTCACAACACTGCCGCAGGGCATGGAGGCGAGAGACATGGAGAGAAACGACATCATCATCATCCACGGAACGGATTATAAGGAGATGGCCAAGAAGGTCCTGGAGCGGGCAGACGTGGCCGGAGACATCGGGGACCGGAAAAAGAAGGTGGCCCTGAAACCCAACCTGGTGACCGCCCGGGACCCCTCCGCGGGAGGCACCACCCATGGGGAGCTGCTGGCTGGAGCGATCGAGTATCTACAGGAGCACGGCTTTCAGGACGTGACCATCATGGAGGGCTCCTGGGTGGGGGACAGCACCCAGGCGGCCTTCTCCGCCGCCGGGTACCGGGCCATCGCCAAAAAGTACGGCGTGGAGCTGGTGGACCTGCAAAAGGACACCTACCACGAGTACGAGGCCAAGGGCATGAAGATCTGCATGTGCGACCAGGCGGCTGCGGTGGACTACATGATCAATATGCCGGTGCTAAAGGGCCACTGTCAGACCACCATCACCTGCGCCCTGAAGAACAACAAGGGGATCATCCCCAACAAGGAGAAGCGCCGCTTCCACACCCTGGGCCTTCACAAGCCCATTGCCCACCTGAATACCATCGCCCGCAACGACTTCATCCTGGTGGACAACATCTGCGGCGACCTGGACTTTGAAGAGGGGGGCAACCCGGTGGTGATGAACCGGGTGCTGGGCTTTAAAGACCCGGTGCTGTGCGACAGCTATGTGTGCGACTGCATGGGCTACTCCGTGGATGACATCCCCTACATCCGCATGGCGGAGAAACTGGGGGTGGGCAGCACGGACACCGAGCACGCCAACTACATCTACCTCAACGAGGATACGGTGGGAACAAGCAAATTCCGCATGACCCGCCGGGTGGAGAGCCTGGCCCAGTATACCGACGCCCGGGACGCGTGCAGCGCCTGCTACGGCTCTTTGATCTACGCCCTGGACCGGCTCAGCGATGCGGGGGAGCTGCGGGGAAAGAAGGAGGCCATCTGCATCGGACAGGCCTTCAAGGGCCAGACCGGCGTGATCGGTGTGGGCCAGTGCACCTGCGGCTTCCAGAAGAGCCTGAAGGGCTGTCCCCCCAAGGCCATCGACATGGTCAAGTTCCTGGAGGAGGAGTGGGAGTGAGTGCCCACGCTCCGTCCGGGTAAAAAACCTCAGTTCCTTCCGATGGTTCCCATAGGTACATTTTCTGAACCCTGTGACTTGTCAGGCACTGAGGCGGACGGCGGAAGCCGTCTGCCTCAGTGTTTTTATGCCGGTAACCGAATAATCTGTGATCTCTTTCGTCATGCGCGGTGCGGGATCGCCCTCCCACATGGGCGTATTCAGCGCGCCAATGCCCCGGTACACGATCTGGACACTCTGACCAGCGGAGCGGGAGTGCTTTTTCGACCGCTCCCCGATCTCAATGCACCGGATGAACAGCCACAGCAGCTGGGTTGTCAGTCCGTCGATGGCAAGTGGGTTGCCAATCCCATAGAAGGGACTGGATTTTACACCTACATGATGATGTGCGGATTCATCTTCGCCCTATATTGAAGCTGGAATTCTAATGCGACACTGCTTCCGAATATTTTTGGCATGCCGGGCAATACACGCTGCTTCTTCCACCAATCACGCTGCGGCAGAGAATTTCCCCGCAGACCGGGCAGGGCTCACCGCCATGCCCGTAGACCTGTAAAAACGGTGTATTGCGGTAGTCCTGTCCCTTTGTCTCCAGATATTCCTCCGGCGTGGTCTCGTTCTTTTCGACAAAGAAGGCAAGCCGTTCTGAAATCACCGAAGCGAGGCGGTTCCATTCCTCTTTTGTCAGCGTGTTGGCGGGCCGTTCCGGGTGGATGCGGGCGGCAAACAGGATTTCATCGGAATAGATATTGCCGATCCCTGCAATCACGCTCTGATCCAGCAGGCATTCCTTGACGGCTTTCTTCCGTTTTCCCAGGCGTGCGGACAGATACTCCCCGGAGAAACCGGGATCAAAGGGTTCTGCGCCCAGCTTTTCCATCCCGGTATATGTATCTGCCTCTCCCTGCCGCAGCAGCCAGAAGCGCCCAAACCGGCGTGTGTCGGAGAAACGCAGCTCCCTGCCGCCGGACAAATGGACCACAAGATGGGTATGCCTTTCTTCCGGGTAATCTGCCGGTGTCACCAGCAGACAGCCGGTCATCCGCAGGTGAAGGACTACTTTGTCCCCGCTGCTGAGGCAGAGAATCAGAAATTTTCCTCTGCGGTCTATTTCGGTGAAACACTGACCGGTCATTCGAGTGCAGAATTCATCCGCAGATGGGTGCGCAACCACTTCCGGGCGGTTGACCGTGACCTGCTCAATGGCAAGTCCTTTGATCTGCGGTTCGATCACCCGTTTGATCGCTTCTACTTCCGGCAATTCAGGCACGGCTGTCACCACCTTTCTTTGCGGATTTTTTGATTTCCTCATGATAGAAAAAATTCACGATGACTGGCGGCTCATCAAACGGCTTATGGATGGTGTTATCATCCCGGACATACGCAAGGCCGTTTTGCATTGTATAAACCCGCACCTGTTCATCAAGCGCTTCCCAGTACGTCCTGCTTCCCTGTATGTATATCTTCTCATAAAGCGGATAAAGCTCCGGGTGCTTTTCCCTGATATACTGCAAAATGACACTTTTATAGCTGCCGCGCAGATTCAGATTCTCCAGCCAGATGAAGTTGCATTGATTTTTTACACGATCCATGATAGCCTCTACATCGGTAATTCCCGGGAAAATCGGTGACATGAAGCAACTGGTACGTATACCGGCATCGTGCAGTTTCTTCATCGCCGCAAGCCGGCGCTCGATACTCACTGCCTGATCCATGTCGGCGCGGAAATCTTCATCCAGCGTATTGATAGAAAATCCCACTCTGGCATCCGGGAATTTCTTGATCAGGTCCATATCCCGCAGCACCAGATCTGATTTTGTCTGAATGCTGAGTTTTACCCCACTGCCCTCAAGCTGCTCAAGGAGCGTTCTGGTGCGCTGAAACTTTTCCTCCTGGGGATTGTAAGGGTCCGTGACGGAGCTGATAAACAGCTCTTTCCCGGCATACTTCTCCGGATTTTTGATCTCCGGCCAGTGCTTGACATCCAGGAATGTCCCCCAGGGCTCCGGGTGGCCCGTAAACCGCTTCATAAAAGAGGCGTAACAGTACCGGCAGGCATGGGTGCAGCCCACATAGGGATTCACGGAATAGTCGCTCACCGGCAGGTTGGATTTGGTGAGTACGCTTTTGACTTCGATTTCCTGAATGATGGGAGACGCCATATTACCAGCCTCCCAGGTGGATATGCCCTTCGGGACTGGTGCTGTACTGCTCTGGAACAGCCTCGTCCTCCTTCGGATAGCCGACGCCGATAAAACACGGCGTCATCCAGCCCTTCGGCACACCTAAAGCATTCAGTACAACATCGTGTTCCCGGTTCAGGGGAATCCGCAGAGAGTAACCCAGTCCCTCGTTGATGACAGCCAACATGATATTTTCCGCCACGCACCATGCGGTGGTCAGAGGGTTGAGCTTACTGACCCATTCGGCATTCAGCCGGGCGCACCGAAACAGCGGCACGATCACATAAGGGCAGTCCACCAGCATGGTAAACTGCCGGGGCATGGCGTAGGCATACATTTTCTGCGCCAGATTTGGCCGGATATAGGTGCGATTCTCGTCTACATAGCGTTTTGCCACTGATTTGGCATAGGCAAAAGCACGTTCCTTGTCCGCCTGTTCATGCAGGACGATAAACTGCCAGTTTCGGTAATGATCCCAGGAGGGGGCCTTCATGCCCGCCTCCAGAATCCGCTTGATGGTTTCAAAATCCACCTCCCGGTCTGTCCACTCCCGGCTGATCTTTCTCCGATTGATCACCTCATTAAAATCCATAACAGTTCCTCCATGTGCTTACCACTTGTTCCAGCGAACTTTATTCTCCACCGTGGCTTTGACCTGGGTCGGCAGAAGCGGGTCTTTGACGGCATAGCCCAGCACCACCAGGGCGGGCAGGCCCCAGCCGTCCGGCACCTTCAGAAATTCCCTGATCTGCTCCGGCTCTTTCTTTACCGGGATATGTACCACACTTCCCAGCACCTCGGCGGTGGCAGCCAACAGCATATTTTCAATGAGCGCCCAGGCCGCTCCGTAATCCATCAACCCATAGCCGTTCTTATCCTCGCTCAGAGGATATTTCTGCTTAAAATATGGCAGGATCACGCAGGCGGATTCCTCGATCATCGTGCGCTGCCGGGGATAGGCGATCTTGAACATCTCCTGTTGGGGCGTTTTCGGCTCCTGAACCCGGCAGGGATAGGGGCGGATGAACTTCGCCAAATCCAGAATGAGATTCTTATCGGTCAGCGTCACCAGCTCCCAGCGTCTCTGGTGGTTGGAAGACGGGGCTTTCAGACCGGCATCCAGAATCCGCTCCAAAACATCCTGGGGGATTTCCCTGTCCTCAAACTGACGAATGCTTCTTCTCTTATTGATTACTTCATAAAATTCCATCTTCTGATTCCTCCATTTCCGACCTTTCCTGATTGACCAGCCTGGTCAGATTCTTTGTAAACGTCCGGGACAGGTCAATCAGTTGCTTTTGTTCCTCCGGCGTAAACATGGACATGGCCGTGTCCTCCGCCCAGGTAATGTGCCGTACCACTTTTTCGCAGTAGGTCCTTCCGGCATCGGTCATTTGCACGATCTTATTCCGCTTGTTTTCCGGCACCTCGGTGACGGTTACATAGTTCTCAGCCAGAAGATTCTTGATGATCAGGTTGGCCGTCTGTTTGGATTGAAACGTGCGCTGGCAGATTTCCTTCTGAGTCATGCCGCCCTTGTGGTAAAAGGCATCATAAAAGAGGACGTTGACCACCAACAGCGTTTTCATCATCATGCCATTGCGTTTGGCGTATTCATCGTAGAGAGCAAACTGCTCGTCCCGGAATTTACAGTATAGATATGCGTTTTTCCTATCTTCCTTAGTCATAAGTCACCGCCTTTGGTCTATTTATTTACGGTCAATTAATTGACGTAATTGCAGCAAGAGACCTTTCTCATGTCAAGACCTTACAGCAGATAAAAACTATCAGATCATACACTTATGACACAAATTTGCCACGTCCATAAGCCTCTTGTATGCAGCCTAGGCCTTGTTTGAAAATGTCAATCAGCCCCGACGACGGGCCTTTTCCGCCATGCTGCGTTCATTTTCCTTGCAATCCACCAAGGATTGCTGCGTCAAATCGCCTTGCCTGGCGAAAAAATCCCTCGCCGTTGAACACATTTCTAATTTTCAAACGAGGCCTAAACTGGCTCCAGCTTGGCTCGGAAGGAGATCTTCCGGGGGGTGGACATGGAGTCAAACTGGACCACATGAGCGCCCCGGTCCAGGTCCGCCTCCAGCACGGTGCCCAGGCCGAACATGGCGTGGCGCACCCGCTGGCCGGGAGAGAAGCGCCCGGCGGGGCTTTGGGCGGACAGGCCGCTCTGGCTGTGCCGGATGTACTCCGACGCCTCCCGGATGAGACCCTCCCGGGGCGGGTGGGTATACTGGAGTAGGGTGGGGTCGATGTCCAGCAGGAAGCGGGAGGGGTACCGGGGGGTCCCGTCAAAGCTCCGTCCGTCCCCCTCTGAGAGGAACAGCCCCTTCTGGGCCCGGGTCATGGCCACATAGGCCAGCCGCCGCTCCTCCTCCATCTCCGGGATGGTGTGTACCTTCCGGGAGGGGAAGACCCCCTCGTTCATGCCGCACAGGAACGCATAGGGGAACTCCAGCCCCTTGGCGGCGTGGACGGTCATCAGCTTTACCTGGTCCCCCCGCTCCGGGGTGTCCCGGTTGGTGAACAGGGCCACATGGGCCAGATAGTGCTCCAGGGTGGTCTCCTCACCGCAGGTGGTCTCATACTCATAGACCGACTGCTTCAGCTCCGCTAGGTTGTCCAGCCGCTCCTGGCTGCCCTCGGTGCGGAGCATGGCCTCGTAGCCGCTGGCACTGAGCAGGGCGGAGAGCACCTCGGAGATGGGCCGCTCTCCATAGCCGGCGGAGAAGCTCTGGATGAGGGAGACAAAGTTCTGGGCCCGGGTCCCCTTGAAAATGGGGTCCTCCAAATTGTCGGTGAGGGCCCGGTATAGAGAGCAGTTCTCTCGCTGGGCGTACTCCTCCAAATAGGCCATGCGGCGCTTGCCCAGGTTCCGCTTGGGCACGTTGGCCACCCGGCGGAAGGACAGGTCGTCCTGATAGGCGATCATCCGCAGGTAGGACAGGGCGTCTTTGATCTCTGCCCGGTTGAAAAACTGTACGCCGCTGTACAGAGTGTAGGGGATCTTGGCTGCCAGCAGGGCCTCCTCCACCGGCCGGGTCACATAGTGGGCCCGGTACAGGATGGTCATATCCCGGTAGGGGATCCCGGACTCGTGGAGGGCCTGGAGCTGCCCGGCGATCCACTGGGCCTCCGCCTCTGGATGTTTGCCGAAGTGGCACACCACCGGCCCGCCCGGGGGGAGGGTTGGGCGCAGCTCCTTGGGGATGCGGGAGGCGTTCTTCTCGATCAGGGAGTTGGCCGCCGCCAGGATCTCCGGGGTGGAGCGGTAGTTCTCCAGCAGGAAGATGGTCTTGACATCGGGAAATTTTGGGTCAAAGTCCATTAAATATTTGATATTGGCCCCCCGCCAGGTGTAGATGGTCTGGTCCGGGTCCCCCACGATAAAGAGGTTTTTGTGGTAGCCGCACAGCACCTCCATCAGCTGGTACTGGAGCAGGTCGATGTCCTGAAACTCGTCGATCATGATGTACTCCAGCCGCTGCTGCCACTTGAGCTTGATGGCCTCGTTCTCCTGGAAAATGTACAAGGAGAATTTGATCAGGTCGTTGTAGTCCAGGCCGAAGCACTTCTTCTCCTGATAGAGATAGCCGTAAAAAATGACGTCCCCCGCCGCCGACGCGCGGTCGTACTTGGCCCGCAGCTCCTCCAGGGACAGGGCGATCAGATCCCGGTAGTACTCCGGTTCCTGGAAGAGCTTGCGGATCTCGATCATGTCCCGGGCGGCGGAGAAGGTCATGTCCCGGAGGGTCAGCCCCCGCTCCTCATAGATCAGCTGGAGCATGGCGTCGATGTCTGCGTTGTCCAGTACCAGGAAGCTCTTGGGGTACTGGACGGCGTGGCTGTCCTCCTGCAGGACCGCCACGCAGAAGCCGTGGAAGGTGTTGATGTAGCCGCCATCGTTGTCCCCGGTGAGGGCCCGGATACGCTGGCGCATCTCCCCGGCGGACTTGTTGGTGAAGGTGACGCAAAGAATGTTGCCGGGCAGGATGCCCAGCTCGTTTACCAGATAGGCGAAGCGGCGGGTCAGCACCCGGGTCTTGCCGGAGCCCGCTCCGGCGATGACCCGGACAAACCCCTCGGTGGTGGTGACTGCCTCCCGCTGGGCGGGGCTGAGGCTGGAGAGCAGATCGGTCATGGAACATCCCTCGCTCGAACAATTGTTTCCTCTATTATAGCACAGTTCCGGAAAAAAGGAACCGCAAATGCTAGAAAACCGATTGATCCCAGAATTTTGGAAATTTTTGCGAAAAATCAGATAAAATATGAACAAAGATGGATTCTTTTGTAAATTTTAGCACTCGATACTTACGAGTGCCAATTTTTTGTGCTATCATAAAATTGTTCCGAAAGGGGAGGGAAATGTTCCGCCCCAAGAAGAAGGGAAAAGAGGGATTTTACATGACTCGAATGTTGTCTCGTATTTTATGGATTTTGGCCGGCGTGCTGCTGATTGCCGCGGGGGTGCTGTGCCTGGTTTCGCCCGGTACGGCCATCTCCAGCCTGACTGTGGTGCTGGGCACGGCCATGTTGTTCTCCGGTGTGGTGGACATTGTGATATTTGCCTCAGGGCGCCGGTATATGATAGGGGCCGGGTGGTTCTTGGTGGACGGCGTCCTGACGGTGCTGCTGTCCCTGTTCCTGCTGTGCAACCAGTGGTTCACCGCCCTGACCCTGCCGTTCATTTTTGGCATGTGGCTGCTGTTTTCCGGCATCAGCAAGTTTGTCAACTCCTTTGACCTCCAGCGCCTGGGCGTGCGGGGGTGGGGCTGGTTCACCGCCCTGGGCCTGCTGCTGGCGGCGGCGGGGTTCCTGTCCTTCCTGGACCCTCTGGCCGGCATGGTGGCCATCTCCGCGCTGGTTGGCGTCTTCCTGATCTTGCAGGGGGCCGCCTCCATCCTGCGGGGCTGTTTCTCCGGGCGGTTCTGGCTGTAACAAAACCGGTTTTCAACAAAACGGGCCGAAGGCAGAACCTCTGCCTTCGGCCCGTTTGCGTCTTTATGTGCTGTTTAAAGATGCCCCGCCGGTTTCACCGGGAGATGGACCCGGAAGGTGCTGCCCACGTTGGGGGTGCTCTCCACCTCAATGCGGCCGCCGCACACATTTAAAATGCTGTGTACGATGGGGAGCCCCAGGCCGATGCCCCGCCGGGTGTGGCCGGGGTCGGCCTGGTAGTAGCGGTCAAAGATATGGCTGCGTACCTCCTCCGTCATGCCGATGCCGGTGTCGGAGACGGTAAATACCGCATCCTGCCCCTGCTGGGTGAGGGTGACTGAGATGGAGCCCCCGTCCGGGGTATATTTGATGGCGTTGCTGACGAGATTGCTCCACACAT
Organism: uncultured Oscillospiraceae bacterium; assembly: GCA_944385165.1. Classification (GTDB taxonomy): domain Bacteria; phylum Bacillota; class Clostridia; order Oscillospirales; family Oscillospiraceae; genus Lawsonibacter. Next base: position 20,013 of record CALWWF010000097.1, on the reverse strand, counting down.
GGGAGAGCAGCTCCTCGCTTCCGCACACTTCCACCGGCTCGATCTGGGCGGAGAGGACCTGGTTCTTCTCCCGGGCGCTGCCCTCCAACAAAACCAGGCACTGGCTCACCTGCTCGTCCAGCCAGAAGGTCTTGTTGACCACCGGCAGGTTTTGGTTGTCCAGCTTGGTCAGCAGCATGGCGTCGTTGGCCAGGTCCGAGAGCTGGCAGGACTCATTGGCGATGATGCGCAGATACTTTTTCTGCTCCTCCTCGGAAAAGCCCGGCTCCTGGAGCAGTTCCGCGAAGCCTCGGATGGCGGTGAGAGGGGTCTTGAACTCGTGGGTCAGGGTATTGACATAGTCGTCCCGCCGGGCGCGGACCGCCTGAAGCTCCTGGGCCATGCGGTTAAAGCCGGCATAGGTCTCTGAGAACATCCCGCCTGGTTCCTCCGGCAGGCGGACGGACAGATCGCCATCAGTAATGGTTTGGAATGCCTCCTGGAGCCGATGGACCTGGCGGTCGGCCGGGGCTCCGATCCGGACGGCCGCGCCCCAGCCGGCGGCAGCGGGGGCCAGCAGCGCCAGAACATAGGCCGCCTGGCCGGGCAGCAGGCCCCGGAGGAGGGCGGCGCAGGCGCAGTAGAGCAAAACGGCGCCCAAGGGGAGCAGGAGCAGCAAAACAGAGAAGCGGGCCGTCCGCTTCCGGCGGCCCGGTTGAGGCGTTCGCTTCATAGACGGAACCTCCTATCGCAGGAATTTGTGCGGAAAAGTTTCACCTGCGTTTCACACACAATCTGATTATAGCGGGCAAAGCCGGGTTCGTCAAAGTTTTTTCCAAAATTGAAGCATGGCGCGCCTGGCCGGATGGGAAGAGGGACCAAATTTTCTGCCTGCCACAAATCTCCTGGAAAATGGGGCGGAATCTTGTGAAAAACACCCCTATGCAGGGGGGAGCATCGCGGCTATAATAACCCGGTATCGTATAGGCGGGGCAAACTGCCAAAACCCTGCCGGAAGGAGAGAGGCGCGCTTTATGACCAAGGATCTCACGAAAGGCAGCCCTATGGGGCTGATTTTGAGTTTTGGATTGCCAACGCTGCTGGGGATGCTGTTCCAGCAGTTTTATAATCTCATGGACACCATGATCGTGGGCAAGCTGCTGGGGGCCCAGGCCTTGGCGTCGGTGGGCTCCACCAGCTCCATCAACTTCTTTGTCATCGGCTTTTGCATGGGTGTGTGCAACGGCTTTGCCATCCCGGTGGCCCAGCGGATGGGGGCGGGGGATTTTTCCAAGATGCGCCGCTTCGTGGCCAACGCCGCCTATCTGTCCGCCCTGTTTGCGGTGGCGCTCACCGTGGCCACCGGCCTGCTGTGCCGGACTATCCTCACCATGATGAACACGCCGGCGGATATTTTTGACGGGGCCTACGCCTACATTTTCGTCATCTTCATGGGCATCCCGGCCACCTTCCTTTATAATCTGCTGGCCGGGATCATCCGCTCCCTGGGGGACAGCAAGACCCCGGTGTACTTTCTGGCCCTGTCCTCGGTGCTGAACATCGGACTGGACTTCGCCCTGATCCTGTGGTTTCACATGGGGGTGGCGGGGGCGTCCGTGGCGACGGTGGCCTCCCAGACCATCTCCGGCGTGGCCTGCCTGGTGTTTATGGTGAAGAAGTACCCCATTCTGCGCATGACCCGGGAGGAACGGAAACTAGAGCTCTCCTCCTGCCGTGTCCTGTGCCTGATGGGGGTACCCATGGGGCTGCAATACTCCATCACGGCCATTGGCTCCATCATGCTCCAGTCGGCGGTGAACGCCCTGGGAAGCACCTATGTGGCGGCGGTGGCCGCAGGCGCCAAGCTGTTCCAGCTGCTGGGCTGCCCCTTCGACGCCATGGGAGCCACCATGGCCACCTACTGCGGCCAGAATGTGGGGGCCTGGCGTCTGGAGCGGCTGGGGCAGGGGATACGCTCCTGCACAGTGCTGGGAGCCGTGTATTCGGTGCTGGCGCTGGTGGGGATGGTCCTGTTTTCCCGCTCCTGCGCCATGCTGTTCCTGAACCCGGGGGAGCCCCAGCTGGAGCTGCTGGTGTCCCTGACCAGTCAGTATATCGTGACACTCAGCGCCTTCTTCCTCCCCCTGGCCCTGGTGAACATCGTGCGCTTCTCCATCCAGGGGATGGGATTCAGCGCCTTCGCCATCCTGGCCGGGGTGCTGGAGATGATCGCCCGGACCGGCGTGGCCTATTTCTTTGTCCCGGTGTTCGGGTATTCTGCGGCCTGTTTTGCCTCCCCCGCCGCCTGGATCTGTGCCGATGTGTTCCTGATCCCCGCCAGTGTGGCCTGCATTGCCCGGCTGCGCCGCCGCCAGCCTGCCTCTGTGGCCGGAATGGAGGCAAGGACCCAACCGGCACCGGAGAAGCGCCCGGCGGGGTCGGGCGCCCGCCTGTGAAGAAACGGTTTCCCTACTGTACGAAAGAACAGCCGCCGAGAGGCGGCTGTTTTTCGTAAAATTGGTTTCAATTACCCTATCAGATGCTCCATCTCATCCAGCAGGGCGTCGAACAGGTCCAGCGCCTCCTGGATGGGCTGGGGGGAGGCCATGTCCACCCCGGCCCCTTTCAGCAGGTCGATGGGGTCCTTGCTGCACCCGCCGGAGAGGAACTCCAGATAGTCCTTCACCGCAGACTCCCCCTCGTTTAAGATGCGCCGGGAGAGGGCAATGGCGGCGGAGTAGCCGGTGGCGTACTGGAAGACGTAGTAGTTGTAGTAGAAGTGGGGGATGCGGGACCACTCCAGGGCGATCTGCTCGTCAGAGACCATGTCCGGGCCGAAGTAGGCCTCGTTGAGGGCCTTGTACTCCCGGCTGAGCAATTCGGCGGTGAGGGTCTCCCCCTGGGCGGAGAGCTCCCCCATGCGCAACTCAAACTCGGCGAACATGGTCTGGCGGTAGAGGGTGCCCTTGAACTGCTCCAGGAAGTGATTGATGAGCCAGGCCCGGCGGCGTTTGTCCGTGGTGTTCTTCAGCAGGTACTCCATCAGCAGGGCCTCGTTGCAGGTGGAGGCCACCTCGGCCACGAAGATCACATAGTCCCGGTACACGGTGGGCTGATGTCTGTTGGACAGGTAGGAGTGGACCGCATGCCCCAGCTCGTGGGCCAGGGTGAACATGCTGTCCAGGTCGCCCTGGTAGTTGAGGAGGATATAGGGGTGGACCAGGGAGCCGGACATATAGCCCCCGGAGCGCTTCCCCACGTTCTCGTATACGTCGATCCAGCGGTGTTCCATGCCCTCCCGGATGATGGCCTGATACGCCCCGCCCAGGGGGGCCACCGCCTGGAGGACGGCTTTCTTGGCCTCCTCATAGGGAATTTCCCCGTCCACGCCGGATACCATAGGGGCGTACACGTCGTACATGTGCAGCTCGTCCACCCCCAGCAGCTTTTTCCGCAGGCGCACATACCGGTGCATTTTGTCCAGGTTGGCCCGGACCGTGGCAATCAGGTTGTGGTAGACCGCCTCGGGCACATGGGTGCCGTCCAGAGAAGCGGCCAGGGCGCTGGGGTAGCGCCGGGCGGAGGCGAAAAATTGCAGCTGCTTGACCTGGGCGGAGAGGGTGGCGGCCAGGGTGTTTTTCACCCCGCCGTAGACGGCATACAGGTTCTCAAAGGCGCTGCGGCGCAGCGCACGGTCCTCGCTGGACATGAGAAGGGTGTAGGAGCCGTTGGACAAAGGGTGCCTCCGGCCCTGGCTGTCCACAGCGTCGGGGAAGGTCAGGTCCGCGTCGGAGAGCTTGGAGAAAATATCGTCCGGGGCCTGGGCCAACTCCCCCACCCCCGCCAGCAGCTTCTCCTCCGAGTCAGACAGGGTGTGCTCCCGCCGGCGCTGGATGATCCGGAAGTACCGGCGGTATAGCTCCAGCTCCGGCTTCTGGGCATAAAATTGTTCCAAGGTCTCCTGGGGGATGCGCAGGACCTCGGGGACCTCAAAGGCGGTGGCCTGGGAGAAGGCCACATACTGGGTGGTGATCTTGCCCACCATATCCTGGTACTCCGGCGCCCGGGTGTCCTCGTCGCTGCGCCGCTGGGCATAGTCCATCAGCTTGATCAGCCGCTCCCCGGTCTCCTGCTCCAGGGTGACGTATTCGTACAGAAGCTCCGCGCTCTCCCCCAGGCGGCCGGTGTAGGAGGATAACTTGGGGATCTCCCCCTGAAGGCGGGAAAAATCCTCCCTCCAGGCCTGGTCGGTGGGGTAGAGGTCGGCGGTGTTCCAGGTAAATTCTTCCGGGATCTGGCTGCGCTCCGGGATGGCTTTGGGTTGAGACATCGGTGACATTCCTCCTGTCGCGGCAAGTCCGCGCGTGGTTTTTGATAACAGTATGGTACCATGGAGCGGAAAATATCGCAAGACAGGTGCAGAGGAAAAAATCCCGCCCCTCCATTGAAAAGGCCAATCAAATTGCGTATAATCAAAAGAACATACGGAAAGAAATGAGGAACGTAAAAAACCATGTATTGGATTGATATTATGACCCTGTTCCCCGATGTGGTGGGAGATATGCTGTGCGAATCCGTGCTGGGCCGGGGCCAGGAGCGGGGCTATATCCGCATCGAATGCCACCAGATCCGGGACTACACCCTCAACAAGCAGAAACAGGTGGACGACTACCCCTACGGGGGCGGCCGGGGGGCGGTGATGCAGGCCGACCCCCTCTACCAGTGCTGGAAGCACATCTGCGAGCAAGCGGGGGAGCGGGTCCACACCATCTACATGTCCCCGGCGGGGAAGACCTTCTGCCAGGCGGACGCCCGGCGGCTGCGGGACGACTATCAGCGGCTGATTTTGGTGTGCGGCCACTATGAGGGCATTGACGAGCGCTTCATCGAGGAGTGCGTGGACGAGGAGATCTCCCTGGGGGACTTTGTCATGACCGGGGGAGAAATCCCCGCTATGGCGGTGGCGGACGCGGTGTGCCGCCTGGTGCCCGGAGTGCTCTCCGACCCCTCCTGTTATGAGAATGAGAGCCACTGGAGCGGAATGCTGGAGGCCCCCCAGTACTCCCGCCCGGAGGTGTGGCACGACCGGGTGGTGCCCCCCATCCTCCTGTCCGGGAACCACGCCAAGGTGGACCAGTGGCGGCGCAAGCAGTCCATTCTCCGCACCTACCGCCGCCGGCCGGACCTGTACGCCAAGCTGGACCTGTCCTCCAAGCAGGACAAAAAGCTGCTTGCGGAGCTGGAGGCGGAGACAGGGGAGAAGCTGACCTGAGGGCGGCGGGATTCTCTTTACATTTTGCCGGATCTGTGCTATGGTAAGGCCAGTGTAAATTCGTTTGAGAAACCGTGTCTGGAGATGATGCGTATGAGTTTTAAAATTGTAGTGGACAGCTGCTGCGATCTGACCCCTCAGATGCGGAAGGACCCCTGCTTTGTGAAGGTGCCCCTGACCATCCGCTGCAACGGGAGCATCTTTGTGGACGACGACCATCTGGACCAGGCGGATCTGCTGTGGGCCATGCGCCAGAGCGAGCAGGCCCCCTCCACATCCTGCCCCTCGCCCCAGGAGTATCTGAACGCCTTTCAGGGGGAGGAAGAAGACATCTATGTGGTGACCCTGTCCGCTCTGCTCAGCGGCTCCCACAACAGTGCCCAGCAGGCCAAGGCCCTGCTGGAGGAGGAGCACCCGGAGCGCAGCATCCATGTGTTCAACTCCTGCTCCGCCGCCTCCGGCGAGGTGCTGACCGCCCTGAAGATCCGGGAGCTGGCCGCCTCGGGGATGCCTTTCAAGAAGGTGGTCCGGGAGGTGGAGCAGTATATCTATCAGATGCAGACCCTGTTTGTGCTGGAGTCCCTGGAGAACTTACGGAAAAACGGGCGGCTGACCCGGGTGCAGGCGATGGTGACCGGGGCGCTGCGGATCAAGCTGTTTATGGGCGCCACCCCGGAGGGGGAGATCTGCAAGTTGGGCCAGGCCCTTTCTATGAAGCAGGCCCTGAGCAAGCTGGTGGACCGGATCGCCGCCGACCCCGCCCACAAGGGCCGCACTGTGGCCATCTGCCACTGCAGCTGTCTGGACCGGGCGTTCCAGGTGAAGCGGCAGATCGAGGAGAAGTGCCAGGCGGGGGAGATCCTGATCCTGGAGGCAGGGGGCATCACCACCGTGTATGCCAATACCGGCGGGATCGTGGTGTCCTACTGAGAGAAGAATGGAGAGTAGAGAGTGAAAAGTGGAGATATGGAATTCGCCGGAGGCGAATGATTTCAAAAAAGTCCGGCTGCGCCGGACACCATATCTTCACTCTCAACTCTTCACTCTCCACTCTGAAAACAAGGGAGGAGTCTGAAATGTCTATGACAAGAGCGCAGGCCTGGGACCTGCTGACGAAATACAACCAGGAGCCGTTTCATCTGCGCCACGCCATCACCGTGGAGCATGTGATGGGCTGGTTTGCCCAGCAGCTGGGTTACGGGGAGGAGAAGGACTTCTGGTCCATCGTGGGGCTGCTCCACGATCTGGACTATGAGCGCTGGCCGGAGGAGCACTGCGTCAAATCTCAGGAACTCATGCGCCAGGCCGGCGTGGATGAGGCGGTCATCCGGGCCACCGCCAGCCACGGCTGGGGCCACCGGGTGGACATTCGCCCCGAGCACGAGATGGAGAAAGTGCTCTACGCGGTGGACGAGCTCACCGGCCTGATCGGCGCAGCGGCCCTGATGCGCCCCTCCAAAAGCGTGTCCGATATGGAGCTGAAGTCCCTGAAAAAGAAGTTTAAGGACAAGAAATTTGCCGCCGGCTGTTCCCGGGAGATCATCTCCAAGGGGGCGGAGCTGCTGGGCTGGGACCTGGAGAAGCTGCTGGATCAGACCCTGTCCGCCATGAAGGCGGAGGAGAGCGCCATTGAGGCGGCAGCGGCAGAGGCCGGAGCCCGTTAAGAAGAAATAAAATTTTTTGACGGAATTCTTGACAATATAGGAATGATTGTGTTACGATGGGCAGGCTAAGGGGAGTAGTCGGCACAGTATCGGCTGTGTGGCAGAGCCAACATTCCTGGAGGGGGACTTCGCTCCTTCCTGGTTTTGCCTGAAATGACCAGACCTGTGTTTCCCAAGGAAACGCAGGTCTCTTTTGTTGTATCTGTCATACCGCTGGAGAAAATGCGGACAATCTTCCCAAAAAGGTTGCAAAGAGAAAGACAAAAGGGAGGAAATTACATGGATTTTTCTTTTCTCGTAGATGGCATTTTGTCCATCACATGGCAGCAGGCTGTCATGTATGTGGTGGGCGCGGTGCTGATCTACCTGGCCATCGAGAAGGGGTTTGAGCCCTCTCTGCTGATGCCCATGGGCTTTGGTGCCATTCTGGTAAACCTGCCTCTGTCCGGCGTTATCAATCAGTACAGCGAGGCGCTGGGCGAAACCGCCGGTATCATCGACTGGCTGTTTGAGATCGGCATCGAGGCCAGTGAGGCGATGCCCATCCTGCTGTTCATCGGCATCGGCGCCATGATCGACTTCGGTCCGCTGCTGTCCAACCCCAAGCTGTTCCTGTGCGGCGCCGCCGCCCAGGCCGGTATCTTCCTGACCATCATCATCGCGGTCCTGCTGGGCTTCGATCTGAAGGACGCCGCCTCCATCGGTATCATCGGTGCTGCGGACGGCCCCACCTCCATCCTGGTGTCCCAGACCCTGGGTTCCAACTACATCGGCGCCATCGCTGTGGCCGCCTACTCCTACATGGCTCTGGTGCCCATCATCCAGCCCTTTGCCATCAAGCTGGTCACCACCAAGAAAGAGCGCGCTATGCGGATGCCCTATAAGCCCCAGGGCGTGACCCGCCGGATGCGCATCCTGTTCCCCATCATTGTTTCCATCATCGCCGGTCTGGTGGCCCCCTCCTCCGTGGCTCTGGTGGGCTTCCTGATGTTCGGCAACCTGATCCGTGAGTGCGGCGTGCTGGAGAGCCTGTCCAAGACTGCTCAGAACGATCTGGCCAACCTGATCACCCTGCTGCTGGGCATCACTATCGCCTCCTCCATGAAGGCGGACCAGTTCGTCCAGCCCGCTACCATCATGATCATGTGCCTGGGCCTGGTGGCCTTCGTGCTGGACTCCATGGTGGGCGTCATCTTCGTGAAGATCCTGAACATCTTCACTCCCCACAACAAGATCAACCCCATGGTGGGCGCTGCCGGTATCTCCGCTTTCCCCATGTCCTCTCGTGTCATCGAGAAGCTGGGCCAGGAGGCCGATCCTCAGAACCACCTGCTGATGCATGCGGCTGCTGCTAACGTGTCCGGCCAGATCGCTTCCGTGGTCGCCGGCGGCGTTGTCCTGCAGTTCTTCGCCAACATGGGCTAATGAGGAGGATGTAAAGTATGAGCGAAAATATGATTCTGGCTTTGGAAATGCTGGCCCAGGGTATGATCGGCATCTTTGTGGTGCTGGGCGTCATTGCCCTTCTGGTCTTGCTCATGGGCAAGATGGGCGGCAAGAAGAAGGGCTGAGCCATACGCCTTCTCAAAGAACGGTGAACCTGCGGGGCCTGAGACCAAATAGTCTCAGGCCCCGTTTTTGCTGCAAAAATGCAGTTGACAGCGGGGAACAGTGGTGATATAATCACCCCAACAACTGAATCACAAAACCGTTGAAGCGGAGATAACGGCAAAAATGCCTCTACAGAGAGCCCGGGGCGCTGAGAGCTGGGCGAGAAACAACTTGTCAAATGGACCGCTGAGGGCGCGAGGAACGGGAATTCCCCTAGTATATCGCGACGTGTGGGCATACGTCAGTTGCCGGGGATATGTTGGTATCCCGCAGAGTGCACAGCAGACAACAGCTGTGAAGCAAGGTGGCACCGCGAGCGTTCTACGCCCGTCCTTGACAGATCGTCAGGGACGGGCGTTTTTGTATTCTGTCCCGGAAAAAGGAGGTTTCCCTATGTACTACCCCACCCTGAAGGAGGCTCGCTCTCTGACCGCTTCCGGTCCCTACCGAGAGATCCCGGTGGCCCGGGAGCTGCTCTCCGACTTCCTCACCCCCATCCAAGCCCTGAGAATCCTGCGGGGACAGGACAACCACTGCTTCCTGCTGGAGTCCGCCGCCGACCAGGAGGGCTGGGGCCGCTGGACGTTTCTGGGCTTTGAGCCAGATCTGGAGATCACGGCCAAGGACGGCGTGGTACAGCTCCGGGACACGGAACGGACTTCCAGCCAGATCCAGCGCCCGGGGGAGGCCCTGCGGCAGATCATGGCCGGCCACAAAAGCCCCAAGATCCCCGGCCTGCCCCCCTTCACCGGCGGCCTGGTGGGCTATTTCGCCTACGACTACATGAAGTACGCAGAGCCCACCCTCCGTCTCACGGGGGAGGACCAGGAGAAGTTCAAGGACATGGACCTGATGCTCTTCCGCAGCGTCATCGCCTTTGACAACTTCCGGCAGAAGCTCATCCTCATCACCAACGCCGAGGCTGGGGACCTGGATACGTCCTACCCCGCTGCCTGCGCCCAGCTGGACCGGATGGCGGAGCTCCTCCGCCACGGGGCCCCCGCCCCCCGCAGGCCCGGAAAGCTGACCGGCCCGGTGGAGGCCCTGTTCAGCCGGGAGCAGTTCTGCTCCATGGTGGAGAAGGCCAAGCACTACATCCGGGAGGGGGACATCTTCCAGGTGGTTCTGTCCAACCGGCTGGAGGCTGGATTTGAGGGCTCCCTGCTGGACGTGTACCGCATCCTGCGGACCATCAATCCATCCCCCTACCTGTTCTATTTCACCAGCGACGACATGGAACTGGCCGGGGCGTCTCCCGAGACGCTGGTGAAGCTGGAGGACGGGGTGCTCCACACCTTTCCTCTGGCCGGCACCCGGCCCAGGGGAAAGACAGCGGAGGAGGATAAGGCCCTGGAGGCGGAGCTCCTGGCGGATGAGAAAGAGCTGTCCGAGCATAACATGCTGGTGGACTTGGGGCGGAACGACATCGGGAAGATCAGCCGCTTCGGCACGGTGCAGGTAGAGAAGTACCTGTCCATTGAGCGCTTCTCCCACGTCATGCACATCGGCTCCACCGTCCGGGGGGAGCTGCGGGAGGACTGCGACGCGGTGGACGCCATCGACGCCATCCTCCCGGCAGGCACCCTGTCGGGAGCCCCCAAGCTCCGGGCGGCGGAGATCATTGATGAGCTAGAGGACAACAAGCGGGGGGTATACGGCGGGGCCATCGGCTATCTGGACTTTGCCGGAAACCTGGACACCTGCATCGCCATCCGTCTGGCCTTCGCCAAAAACGGGAAGGTGTTCATCCGCTCCGGGGCGGGCATTGTGGCCGATTCGGAGCCGGAGAAGGAGTATCAGGAGTGCATCAACAAGGCCCAGGCCGTGGTCCGGGCCCTGGAACTGGTCCAGAAGGAGAGAGACTTATGATCCTGCTCATCGACAATTATGACAGCTTTTCCTACAACCTGTACCAGCTGGTGGGGAGCCTCAACCCGGACATCCAGGTGGTGCGCAACGACCAGATGACGGTGGAGGACATCCGGCAAAAAGCCCCCAGCCACCTGATTTTATCCCCCGGCCCCGGCCGTCCGGCGGACGCGGGGGTGTGCGAGGCGGCCGTCCGGGCACTTGCGGGGGAACTGCCCATCCTGGGGGTGTGCCTGGGACACCAGGCCATCTGCGAGGCCTTCGGGGGCGTGGTGTCCTACGCTAGGGAGCTGATGCACGGAAAGCCCTCCCAGGTGGTGCTGGACCTGAGTTGCCCCCTGTTCCGGGGACTGCCGGACACCATCCCGGCGGCCCGGTACCACTCTCTGGCCGCGGTGGAGGACACCCTGCCGGAGTGCCTGAAGGTCACCGCCCGCACCCAGGACGGGGAGGTGATGGCGGTGCAGGTTCAGAACTGCCAGGTATACGGCCTGCAATTTCATCCGGAGTCCATTCTCACGCCTCAGGGCAATCTTATCTTAAAAAATTTCTTGGAGGGATAAGCCATGATTAAGGAAGCCATTGTAAAAATCGTCAGTAAGGAAGACCTGACCTACGGCGAGGCCTACGCCGTCATGAACGAGATCATGAGCGGCGAGACCACCCCCACCCAGAACGCCGCCTTCCTGGCTGCCCTGTCCACCAAGAGCGCCCGGGCGGAGACCACCGACGAGATCGCCGGCTGCGCCGCCGCCATGCGCGCCCACGCCGTCCAGGTGGACACGGGCATGGAGGTCTTTGAGATCGTGGGCACCGGCGGGGACAATGCCCACAGCTTTAACATCTCCACCACCTCCGCCCTGGTGGCGGCGGCCGGGGGGGTGAAGGTGGCCAAGCACGGCAACCGGGCGGCCTCCTCCCAGTGCGGCACGGCGGACTGCCTGGAGGCTTTAGGAGTGAACATTCAGCAGAGCCCCCAGCGGTGCATCCAGCTGCTGAAGGAAGTGGGCATGTGCTTCTTCTTCGCCCAGAAGTACCACACCTCCATGAAGTATGTGGGGGCCATCCGCAAGGAACTGGGCTTCCGCACCGTGTTCAACATCCTGGGTCCCCTCACCAACCCGGGAAAACCCTCCATGCAGCTGCTGGGGGTGTACGACGAGTACTTGGTGGCCCCCCTGGCCCAGGTGCTCATCAACCTGGGGGTCCGGCGGGGCATGGTGGTCTACGGCCAGGATAAGCTGGATGAGATCTCCATGTCCGCCCCCACCTCCGTGTGCGAGATCAAGGACGGCTGGTTCAAGGCCTATACCATCGCCCCCGAGGACTTCGGCCTGGAGCGCTGCACTCGGGAGGAGTTGCGGGGAGGTACCCCGGCGGAGAACGCCGGGATCGTCCGGGCCATCCTCTCCGGCAGGGAGCGGGGGCCCAAGCGCAGCGCGGTGCTCCTGAACGCCGGGGCCTCCCTGTACATCGGCGGCAAGGCGGACTCTATGAAGGACGGCGTGGCCCTGGCCGGGGAGCTGATCGACTCCGGCAGGGCACTGGAGACCCTGGAGAAGCTGATCGCGGTCAGCAATCTCCCGGAGGAGGCGGAGACATGACCATTTTAGACCAGCTGGCCGCCCACGCCCAGGAGCGTGTAGCGGCGGACCAGGCGGAAAACAGCCTGGATGTGCTCCAGGCCCAGTGCCGCGCCTTAGGGCGGGGAAGGGGGAAGCGCTTCCAGTCGGCCCTGGAGAAGCCGGGGCTCTCCTTTCTCTGCGAGGTGAAGAAGGCCTCACCCTCCAAGGGGGTCATCGCCAAGGAGTTTCCCTATCTGGAGATTGCAAAGGACTATGAACGCGCCGGGGCGGACGCCATCTCCTGCCTGACAGAGCCCAAGTGGTTTTTGGGCTCGGACCAGATTTTTCGGGAGATTCGAGGGGCGGTGGACACCCCGATGCTCCGCAAGGATTTCACCGTGGATGAGTACCAGCTCTACCAGGCCCGCCTTCTGGGGGCGGACTGCGTATTGCTCATCTGCGCCCTGCTGGATACAAAGACGTTGGAGGGGTACCTGGGGATCTGCGAGGACCTGGGTCTGTCCGCCCTGGTGGAGGCCCACGATGCCCGGGAGATCGCTTCCGCCGTCTCCGCCGGGGCCAAGATCATCGGAGTAAATAACCGGAATCTGAAGGACTTCTCGGTGAATTTCGACAACGCCGCCCGGCTGCGGGACCAGATCCCTCCCGGGGTGCTGTATGTGGCGGAGAGCGGTGTCCACCGCCCAGAGGATGCGGCGGCAGTGCGCGCCATGGGGGCGGACGGGGTGCTCATCGGAGAGGCCCTCATGCGCTCGAAAGACAAGGGGGCCATGCTGGCGGCCTTTCGGGAGGCGGCCAGATGACCCGCATCAAGATCTGCGGCCTGAGCCGCCCCCAGGACGTGGAATATGTAAACCGGGCAGGGCCCGACTGGTGCGGCTTTGTAGTGAACTTCCCTAAGAGCCGCCGCAGCGTTACTCCGAATCAGCTTCGGGCTCTGCGTGCCAGGCTGGCTCCAAATGTGATCCCGGTGGGGGTGTTCGTGGACCGGCCGGTTGAGGAGGTGACAGATCTTCTCAATTGTGGTATCATTTCCATAGCGCAGCTCCACGGCCACGAGGACGAGAACTATGTGGCTGCTTTGCGGGAGAAGGCCCCCGGAAAAGAAATTTGGCGGGCCTTTCAGGTCCGCACCCCCGGCGATTTGGAGGACGCCGCCGCCTTCCCGGCGGACCGGATCCTGCTGGACAGCGGCCAGGGCACGGGGCAGGCCTTTGACTGGTCCCTGCTGGAAAACTTTCCCCGGCCCTATCTGCTGGCGGGGGGATTGAACCCGGAGAATTTACCCGCGGCCATCCGCACCCTACGCCCCTATGGGGTGGACCTGTCCAGCGGGGTGGAGACGGGTGGTTTTAAGGATTTTACAAAAATACAGGCGGCGGTAGCTGCCGCAAGAGAGGAATGATTTGATGTCCAAGGGACGATTTGGCATCCACGGGGGACAGTATATCCCCGAGACCCTGATGAATGCGGTCATGGAGTTGGAGGAGGCCTACAATTACTATAAAAACGACCCGGACTTTCAGCGGGAGCTCACCGAACTTTTGAACGAGTACGCCGGGCGGCCCTCCCGGCTCTATTATGCCCAGCGCATGACTGAGGACCTGGGGGGTGCGAAGATCTATCTCAAGCGGGAGGATCTGAACCACACCGGGGCTCACAAAATCAACAACGTGCTGGGCCAGGCGCTGCTGGCCAGGAAGATGGGCAAGACGCGCCTCATCGCCGAGACCGGTGCGGGCCAGCACGGAGTGGCTACTGCCACGGCGGCGGCCCTCTTCGGCATGGAGTGCGTGGTGTTCATGGGGGAGGAGGACACCCGCCGCCAGGCCCTGAACGTATACAAGATGCGGCTGCTGGGGGCCACGGTGGTGCCGGTGACCTCCGGCACCGCCACCTTGAAGGACGCCTGCTCCGCCGCCTTCCGGGAGTGGACCACCCGCATCGCCGACACCCACTACTGCCTGGGCTCCGTCATGGGGCCACACCCCTTCCCCACTATGGTGCGGGACTTCCAGGCGGTGATCTCTCGGGAGATCAAGGCGCAGATGCTGGAGAAGGAGGGGCGGCTCCCTGACGCGGTGCTGGCCTGTGTGGGAGGCGGCTCTAACGCCATCGGGGCGTTCTATCACTTTATCGGGGACCCCTCCGTACGGCTCATTGGCTGTGAGGCGGCCGGTCGGGGAGTGGATACCCCGGACACGGCGGCCACCATCGCCACGGGAAAGCTGGGCATTTTCCACGGCATGAAGTCCTACTTCTGTCAGGACCAGTACGGCCAGATCGCCCCGGTGTACTCTATCTCCGCCGGCCTGGACTACCCGGGCATCGGCCCGGAGCACGCCATGCTCCATGACACAGGGCGGGCGGAGTATGTGGCGGTCACCGACGAGGAGGCGGTAAGCGCCTTTGAGTACCTGAGCCGCACCGAGGGGATTATCCCCGCCATCGAGTCGGCCCACGCGGTGGCCTATGCCAGGAAACTGGCCCCCGCCATGGGGAAGGATCAAATCATCGCCGTCAATATTTCCGGCCGGGGGGACAAGGACTGCGTCTCCATCGCCCGGTATCGAGGGGAGGAACTTTCCGAATGAACCGAATTGCAAAGGCCTTTGCCCAGGGCAAGGCATTTATTCCCTTTCTCACCTGCGGAGACCCGGATTTAGAGACCACCGAGGCGGCGGTCCGGGCCATGGCCCAGGCGGGAGCCGACCTCATCGAGCTGGGCATTCCCTTCTCCGACCCCACCGCCGAGGGGCCGGTGATCCAGGCCGCCAATGCCCGGGCCCTGTCCGCCGGGACTACCACCGACAAGATTTTCGACCTGGTCCGCCGGCTGCGGAAAGACGTGACGGTCCCCATGGCGTTTATGACCTACGCCAACGTGGTGTTCTCCTATGGGACCGAGCGGTTTGTCTCCACTGCGGCAGACATCGGCATGGACGGGCTCATCCTCCCCGACGTGCCCTTTGAAGAGAAGGAGGAGTTTGCCCCCACCTGCCGCAAGTACGGTCTGGACCTCATCTCCCTCATTGCACCCACCTCGGAGGAGCGAATTGCCATGATTGCCCGGGAGGCGGAGGGGTTCCTGTACTGCGTCTCCTCCCTGGGTGTCACCGGCGTGCGGGGGGAGATCACCACTGATGTGGGCCGCATGGTCCGTCTGGCCAAGGCGGCCAATCCGGGCCTCCCCTGCGCCGTGGGCTTTGGCATCTCTACCCCAGAGCAGGGGGCGGCTATGGCCAAGGTATCCGACGGAATCATTGTGGGCTCTGCCATTGTGAAGCTGATGGAGCAGTACGGCCGGGAGGCGGTCCCTTCTATCCATGAGTATGTGGAGACGATGAAAAAAGCGCTTTGACAGGGGGAAAAACGGAAAACATATATGCCAAAAGGAGTACGAGACATGGACGCAGAGACACAGACACAGGCAACGGCCCCCCGGCTGAAAACCAACCTGGACACCAGTTTTCTCAAGCTGATCGCTATCCTATGCATGGTGGTGGACCATGTGGGTACCGTCTTTTTCCCCGGATACCCGGCCTTCCGGTGGGTGGGACGGCTGGCCTTTCCCATTTTCTGCTACTGCCTGACGGTGGGCCTGATGTACACCCACGACATCAAGCGGTATCTGGGGCGGCTGGCTATTTTCGCCGTTATCTCCCAGCCCTTCTATGCGCTGGCCTTCCACCCCCACGACTTCTGGGAAAATCTGACCAACTGGAACATCTTTATCACCCTGTTTTTCAGCCTGCTGGCCATCTACGGCGTCAAGTCCCGGAAGTGGTGGTGGTTCGTGGCGGGGGTGCTGGCCATCAACCTCCTGAACGCGGACTACGCCAACACGGGAATCATCCTGACCCTGATCTTCTACTTGTGCCGGAACAAGCCCTGGCTGGGCGCCCTGATCTATGTGCTGTCCTATCTCCCGGCACTCTGGGGAGGGAGCCTGGAGGACCCCCTGGCCCTGGTGATTGGCGGCCACGCCGTGGGCTTTGAGATCTTTGCCATCCTGGCCGCGCCCCTCATCTTCCTGCCCACCCATGTGGAGCCCAAGATTCCCAAGTGGTTCTTCTATGCCTTCTACCCGGGCCACCTGTTTGTCATCTTTCTGGTGCGGACGGCCCTGAGGGTGTGACCGCAAACGAACAGCCGCCCGGCGCAAATGCCGGACGGCTGTTTTCACGTTCAAAGCAGGGCTCAAATTTTCTTCCAGACCGCCCCGCCGGGCACGTCGGTGATTTCAATGCCGCGGGCTTTCAGCTCATCCCGGATGCGGTCGGCCTCGGCGAAGTTCTTGGCCTTCTTGGCCTCGCCCCGGGCTTTCACAAGAGCGTCGATTTCCGGGTCCCCCTCGCCGGTGACGGTGTAGCCGGCCTGGGCCTGAGCGGCCTTCACCTTGGCCTGCTCGGCCCGGACGGCCGCCGCCTTCTCCAGCAGGGAGAGGGAGAGCACCTGGTCAAAGCTGTCCAGAATGGCCAGCTTGGTGGCCCCGTTGGTCTTGGCCTTCAGGGCGTCATACAGCAGAGTGACACCCATGGAGGTATTCAGGTCGTTGCCCACCTGCTGGAGGAACTTCTCTTTGTACTCACCCAAAACGGCCTCGTCCACGGCCCCGTCCTTGGGGTCCAGGGCGGCGACGCGGGCGATGAGCTTCTGATAGGCCTGGGCAGCGTTGTCCAGATTCTCCCAGGTAAAGACCAACCCCTTGCGGTAGTGGCTCTGGAGGCAGAAGAAGCGGTAGGTGAGGGGGTCGTACCCTTTTTCCTCCAGCAGAGAGACGGTCAAAAACTCCCCCTTGGACTTGGACATCTTCCCGGAGGTGGTGTTCAGGTGGTGGACGTGGAACCACTGCTTGCACCAGGGGTGGCCCAGGAAGGACTCGGACTGGGCAATCTCGTTGGTGTGGTGAGGGAAGGCGTTGTCGATGCCGCCGCAGTGCAGGTCCAGAAACTCCCCGTTGTATTTTAGGGAGATGCCGGAGCACTCGATGTGCCAGCCGGGGTAGCCCACCCCCCAGGGAGAATCCCATTTCAGGGCCTGATCCTCAAACTTGGACTTGGTAAACCAGAGCACAAAGTCGTTTTTATTGCGCTTGTTGGGGTCCTCCTCCACGCCTTCGCGCACGCCAACGGCCAGGTCCTCCTCGTCGTGGTCGTTGAATACATAGTAGTGGTCCAGCTTTGAGGTGTCGAAGTACACGTTGCCCCCTGCCAGGTAGGCGTAGCCCTTGTCCAGCAGGCCGGAAATGATCTTGATATACTCGTCGATCAGACCGGTGGCGGGCTGGACCGTGTCGGGACGCTTGATGTTCAGCTTGCGGCAGTCCTCAAAGAAGGCGTCGGTGTAGAACTGGGCGATCTCCATGACGGTTTTGTGCTCCCGCTTGGCGCCCTTGAGCATCTTGTCCTCGCCGGTGTCCGCGTCGGAGGACAGGTGTCCCACGTCGGTGATGTTCATGACCCGGTTCACGTCGTAACCGGAATAGCGCAGAAATTTCTCCAGCACGTCCTCCATGATGTAGGAACGCAGATTGCCGATGTGGGCGAAGTGGTACACCGTGGGGCCGCAGGTGTACATCTCCACATGGCCGGGGGTGTGGGTGGTGAACTCCTCTTTTTTATGGGTAGCGGAATTGTATAACAGCATCAAAATCTCCTCCGTGCTTTGAGAAATGCAGAATGCAGAATGCAGAATGCAGAATGAGATTCCGCAGCCGCAGGCTGTACCCGGCAATTCCCTAATTTCTAAATTCAAACTGTTTTTATAAGATAAAACTGGTGCAGGGGCAAAACGGAACCGAAACAGAGACGATCACTCTGCATTCTGCATGCTGCATTCTGCATTTTCCTGCGTCTTTTTTTCCTCCATAAACTTCTCGTCCATCAGCTTCTCCAGCAGCTCCACCCGCTGGGACAGGGCCTCCAGCTTCTCCAGGGTGGGGTTTTCCACACTGGTCTGGTCCACTTCGTCGGCATAGTGGGTGGTTTTTCCTGCGATGCGGACAATCTGGGCCGGGATGCCCACGGCGGTGGCGTCGGGGGGCACCTCGCTGAGCACCACCGCGTTAGAGGCGATGCGGGCGTTGTCCCCAATTTTGAAGGGACCCAACACCTTGGCTCCGCAGCTCAGGAGCACGTTGTTGCCCACGGTGGGGTGGCGCTTGCCCTGGTCCTTGCCGGTGCCGCCTAGCGTGACCCCGTGGTAGATGAGGCAGTCATCTCCCACTTCGGCGGTCTCGCCGATGACGATGCCCATGCCATGGTCGATGACCAGGCGGCGGCCGATCTTGGCCCCGGGGTGGATCTCGATTCCCGTCCAGAACCGGCTCCACTGGGAGACAAACCGGGCCAGGAACTTCCGGTTATGACAGTATAGCCAGTGGGCCAGGCGGTGATACAGGGTGGCGTGGACCCCCTGGTAGAGCAGAAAGATCTCCAGCTTGCTCCGGGCCGCCGGGTCCCGGCGCTGATAGGCCTCCAGGGTCTCCATCAAATTTTTAAACATGGGTTCCTCCTCACAGACATCCCGAGACGAGAGACCGAGGCGGGGAAAAGAAAACGCCTCTCACCCCACAAAGGGGATAAGAGGCGATCACGTCGCGGTTCCACTCTCATTTCTCGCTTGCCGGACCGGTAACGAGGTCCATTCGGGCGGCATTACCCGCCGCGCTCCCGGACGCACTTCACGTTTCCCCGCCGCAGGCCCCCTTTCAGCCGGTGAAGGGCCCTCTCTGTTCTTTGGAGCAAACGCTACTCTTCCGCTCACAGCGCCTTACAAAACAGTATATTAGCATTCTCTTCCTTCCGTGTCAAGTTCGGCGCAGAATTTTGGTGAGACGCCTTTTTCTCCATAATCTCCCGATGTTTTTCAGCCGAACGCTCTCTAGAAAGGAGGACTACCGTCTCGACTTGCTCTTCGTTGTCCAAACTGATGCTCATATCTTCCTCAATGATCGGAAGCCTAAATTTGATGGATTTCAGCCACTGACCATTGGGCTGGCGTTCTGGATAAATCTGAATTTCAGAGATCAAGGCCTCCATCAACTGACGCCGCTCCACATCGTTCATCACGCCGTACAGTTTCTCAAAATAAATCAGCACTTTATAGATATTGTCGCCGGTCAGCTTTTCCGCTTCGATGGCCTGCTTTTTGGCTCTGGCCGCAATCAACAAAGATTCCGTCTCTTCAATCTTATCATACATTCTATAAAGGCGATCATCAAGATCAGCCTTGCGCCGTACATAGTGCCGATCGTCCGGGTCAAGTGAATCAATTTCCTCT
Source organism: uncultured Oscillospiraceae bacterium (assembly GCA_944385165.1). GTDB lineage: Bacteria > Bacillota > Clostridia > Oscillospirales > Oscillospiraceae > Lawsonibacter. Next base: position 748 of record CALWWF010000097.1, on the reverse strand, counting down.
GCCAGCTTTGTTTTGATGGAATAGTGCTGGCGAAGCTGCTTCTCGTAGTTTGCAATCTCCTGATCTATGGCGGCTGTATCCACTTTCATGTTGATCTTTTCCTGCATCATAGCTGCAAATTTCGGATTACTCACCAGCTTTACAATGACTTCCGCCACGGCATCGTCCAGCAATTCTTCCCGAATCTGCTTTTTGTAATCGCACTTGCGTCCACGTATCATGGAGCGGTGCTTGCAGCCGTAATAATAAAAATCCTTATACTTGGTGCCGTCCGCTTTGTGCTTGATGCTTTTGTTCCCATACATTCCTGCTCCACAGACAGGGCACTTTACAATGCCGGAGAGCAAATGTACATGTTCATCCTTCCCGCGGTTGACGTGCTCGTACTTCTTTGCCTGTGCCAGCAGCTTCACCTGTGCCGCTTGCCAGACCTCTTCTGAAACAATCGGTTCGTGCAAACCATCTGCCAATAGGTAGTTGTCCTGCTCCACCAGTTTATATTCGTTTCTTGTGCCGCGAACTTTTTCTGTCTTGCGGCGGCCATAGGCGATTTTCCCGCAGTACACCGGATTTTTCAAAATCAAGCGAATCAAATGTGCGTCAAACAGAGGATTCTTTCCATTCTGCCGGGGAATTTTACGGATGCCATGGTTCTCCAGATATTTTGCAATTCCGTTTGCGCCAATATCCGTATGCACATATTGGTCATAAATGACGCGGATTGCCTCTGCTTCTTCCTCATTGATAA
>CALWWF010000096.1 GCA_944385165.1 uncultured Oscillospiraceae bacterium | reverse complement strand
AGCACGGCGACGGTGGCCGCCACGATCTGCACCAGAAACTTTGGCATAGCGGGCAGGGCGTAGATGTCGTCAAAAATGCCCAGGATGACGATGATCACCGCCCCCAGCAGCATCCCCAGCAGGGGGGCGTCCAGGGGGACGAAGATCAGGGCGATGAGAATAAATACGAAAAAGATCGCCAATCCTCCCATCCGTGGGATGGGGTGGTTGTGCATCCGGCGGCTGTCCCTGGGCACGTCCACCGCCCCCACCCGAAAGGCCAGGGAGCGGACCACCGGCGTGGTGATGAAGGCCACGATGGCGGCGGTGAGCAGGGCCGCCGCCACCGCGCCGATGACAGAAAGCTGAACAGACATGAAATTTCCTCTTTACATCCGTCTTCGTTAGCTCAGCGGGCCACGAAGCCCACCTTTTTATAGACCTTCCGCAGGGTCTTGTTGGCCACATAGGAGGCCTTCTCCGCCCCGGCCTTATAGACGCTCTCCAGATAGGCCTTGTCCGTGAGGATGCGCTCCGTCTCCTCCCGGATGGGGCGCAGGCACTCGATGACGGCCTCCCCCACGGCGGGCTTGAAGGCGCCGTAGCCCTGGCCGTCAAACTCCGATTCGATCTCCTCATAGCTCTTCCCCGTCACTGCGGAGTAGATGCTCATGAGGTTGGAAACCCCGGGCTTGTGCTCCGGGTCATAGCGGACGCATTTCTCCGTGTCGCTGTCGGTGATGGCCCGCTTGAATTTCCGCTGAATATCCTCGGGCTTCTCCATCAGAAAGACACAGCCCTCGGGGGCGGACTTGCTCATCTTGCTGCTGGGGTCGTGGAGGGACATGACCCGGGCCCCGGCCTTGGGGATGTAAGGCTCCGGGATTTTGAACACGTCGCCGTAGATGTTGTTGAAGCGCTGGGCCACATCCCGGGTGAGCTCCACATGCTGCTTCTGGTCGTTGCCCACGGGGACATAGTCCGGCTGATAGAGGAGGATGTCCGCCGCCATGAGGGCGGGGTAGGTGAACAGGCCGCCGTTGATATTGTCGGCGTGCTTGGCAGACTTGTCCTTGAACTGGGTCATGCGGCTGAGCTCGCCGAACATGGTGTAGCAGTTGAGCACCCAGCCCAGCTCCGCATGGGCGGGGATATGGGACTGGATGAACAGGGTGTTCTTCTCCGGGTCCAGGCCACAGGCGATGTACTGGGCCAGCTGGGTCAGGGTCCGCCGGCGCAGGTCCGCCGGGTTCTGCCGCACGGTGATGGTGTGCATATCCGCCATAAAATAGTAACAGTCAAACTCGTCGGCCCGGGCGCTCCAGTTCTTGATCGCCCCCAGATAGTTGCCCAGATGCAGGTCGCCGCTGGGCTGGATGCCGGAGAGCATGATTTTTTTCTTTTCCGCTTCCACAGGAATCACAACCTTCTTAGGAAAATGGGCCGGCTGTCCTCCGCCGGCGCTCATACTGGTACAGCATAGCACATTTTTAAAGCAAAGGCAATGTGCCTGGTGGGAATTTCATGGTTTCGTTACATTTTCCTCTCAACTTTCTTCTCATTCTTGGTGAGCCTTGACTTTCTTCCGGGTTCCGGTATGATAAAGGGAGAACAAAACTGGTACAGGAGGGGTATTGATGAGACGGTATACCATGGCGGCAATCCAGCTCCACTCCGGGGCGGACGTGCAGGAAAATTTACAGGCCATCTCCCGCTTTGTCCGGGAGGCGGCGGACCGGGGGGCCCAGGCCGCCGCCCTGCCCGAGTGCTCGGCCTATCTGGGGCTGGAGATGGGGACTCACGCTGAGGCCATTCCCGGCGGCCCCACCTGCCAGTTCCTCTCCCAGCTGGCCCGGGAGACGGGGCTGTGGCTCCACTGCGGCAGCTTTTATGAACAAAACCCCCAGGACCCCAGCCGGCCCTATAACTGCGCCGTGGTCCTCCGCCCCGACGGGAGCCTGGCGGGGAAGTACCATAAGCTCCACCCCTTCGACGTCTTTGTCCCCGGGAGCGGGCAGATGCGGGAGTCCGGCCAGATCTGCCCCGGGGACCGGATCGTCACCGTGGACGGGGGGGAGCTTGGGAAGTGGGGGCTTTCCATCTGCTACGACCTGCGCTTTGGGGAGCTCTACCGCCTGCTGGCCCTGGAGGGGGCCCAGGTGCTCTTTGTCCCTGCAAACTTCACCTTAAACACCGGACGGGACCACTGGGAGGTGCTCCTCCGGGCCCGGGCCATTGAGAACGGCTGCTATGTGGTGGCGCCGGGACAGTTCGGGCCGGGGCCGGAGTTTCCCGCCTTCGGCCGCTCCATGATCGTGGACCCCTGGGGGAACGTGCTCGCCCAGGCCCCGGACCGCCCCGGCGTGATTTTGGCACAGATCGACCTGGATTATGTGGACGAGGTCCGGCAGAAGGTGGGGACGCTCTCCAACCGCCGGGAGGACCTGTATCGGCTGGAGCGGGTGTAAGGGGGAGCTCTGTCACTCCCGAGTCAGGTTCAGCCCCCGCTCTCCCACCTGAACGCTCCCGTCTTTCAGGGAGAGGTAGGGGGAGAAGGAGACCGTCTCCCCCTGCCAGGTCAGCTCCACCGTCACGTCGGAGAAGATGTCGCTGATGTTGCACTGGATCAGGAAGGGCTCGCAGGCGGGGTCTTCATACACCAGGACGGACTCGTCCGTCTGGATGTCGTTTTTGTACAGGGCCAGGGACATATCCGGATACCGGGGGATAATGAGGTAGTACTCCCAGGGGGAGAAGTAGTGGATGGGGACCTCCGGGCTGTCTAGATAGCGCTGGGCGTAGTAGTCCAGGTCCAGTTGTCCCTCATACCCGGCGTAGGCCGCGGCGTAGAGCTGGCCGTCGGAGAAAGGGATGGCGTCCAGCTTGCTGGACGGGGCGCTCTCCTCTGGCTGGGAATGGGATGTGTCTCCCCCCTGGGGCGCAAAGGCGCACCCGGCGAGCAGGGCCAGGGCCGCAAGGCAGGCGGGCAGGGTCAGAGTCTGTTTCATGAAAATTCTCCTTTCTCAAGGCGGGCCGTCCGGTTACTGGGTTAGACGCAGGCAAGGAAAAAAGGTTCCAGGGTTTGGCCGGCGGTGGTTTCTCTTGCCAAACGGGGGAAAATCCCCTATAATCAACGTATTGAAGCTGTTCGGGTGGGCGGCTGGGAGAACGCCTTCGGGCGCTCCCCTGCCTCCCCCAGCGATACAATGGAGGGAAAACAACATGGCATTGGACATGACGTATTTTGAGGAGATGGAGGCCAAGATCCCCAAGGGGAAGGTCCGCACCCGCTTCGCCCCCTCTCCCACCGGCTATATGCATGTGGGCAACCTGCGCACCGCCCTGTACACCTGGCTCATCGCCCGGCACAACCAGGGCACCTTCATCCTGCGCATCGAGGACACCGACCAGACCCGGCAGGTAGAGGGCGCCACCGAGGTCATCTACCGCACCCTGGCCGAGTGCAAGCTGGACCACGACGAGGGCCCCGACGTGGGCGGCCCCGTGGCCCCCTATATCCAGACCCAGCGCCGGGACACCTATGGCAAGTACGCCCGGCTGCTGGTGGAGAAGGGCCACGCCTACTACTGCTTCTGCGAGAAGACCGAGTCGGAGGAGGACTCCGGCGAGTTCGACCGCCCCGACGACCCCTGCCGCTCCCTGGACCCCCAGGAGGCCCAGGCCCGGGTGGACGCGGGGGAGCCCTATGTCATCCGCCAGAAAATCCCCCACGAGGGGACCACCACTTTCCACGACGCCATCTTCGGGGACATCACCGTGGAGAACAAGGACCTGGACGACCAGGTGCTCATCAAACGGGACGGCCTGCCCACCTATAACTTCGCCAACGTCATCGACGACCACCTGATGGGCATCACCCATGTGGTCCGGGGCAGCGAGTACCTCTCCTCCGCCCCCAAGTACGACCTGCTCTATCAGGCCTTCGGCTGGGACGTGCCCACCTACGTCCACTGCTCCCCCGTCATGCGGGACGCCCACAACAAGATGTCAAAGCGCCACGGGGACCCCTCCTATGAGGATCTGAAGGCCCAGGGCTACCTCACCCCCGCCATTCTCAACTATGTGGCCCTGCTGGGCTGGTCCCCCAAGGGGGAGCTGGCGGAGCAGGAGATTTTCTCCCTGGAGGAGCTGGTGGACGCCTTTGAGCTCTCCGGCATCTCCAAGTCCCCCGCCATCTTCGACATCGAGAAGCTCACCCACTTCAACGCCCTGTATATCCGGGCCATGGCCCCCGAGGAGTTTGCCCAGGTAGCCGAGCCCTATATCCGACAGAGCGTGAAGAATCCCAAACTGAACGTCGCGGAGATCGCCGCCCTGCTCCAGGCCCGGTGCGAGAAGCTCACCGACATCCCCGAGAAGGTGGACTTCTTTGACGCCCTGCCTGAGTACGACGTGGGCCTGTTTGCCAACAAGAAGTCCAAGTCCACCCTGGATTCCGCCAAGACCCTCCTCTCCGCCGCCGTGGGGATGCTGGCCAACCTGCCCACCTGGAACACCGATATGATCCACGACAGCCTGGTGGGTCTGGCTGAGGGCATGGGCTTTAAGACCTCCACCCTCATGTGGCCGGTGCGCATCGCCGCCGCCGGCAAGGCGGTCACCCCTGGCGGAGCCGTAGAGATCTGCCACATCCTGGGCCGGGAGGAGACCGTCCGCCGCCTCAATCTGGGCCTGGAAAAGCTCTCCTAACCTACTTTTCTTGAAAGAAAAGTAGGCAAAAGAACTTCATGCGAAACTTCGTTTCGCCTCTTTGGGAAAGGACGGGGGATCTCGTGAAAGTCTGTATTTTGATGGGCAGCCCCCGGAAAACCGGCAACACCAACGCTCTGCGCGTCCCCTTCCAGGACGAGCTGGAGCGCCTGGGGCACACAGTGTCCACCCACTGGCTGTACGATCTGGACATCCGCCCCTGCCGGGCCTGCCGCGCCTGCCAGAGCAATTGGGACGGAATGAGCTGCGCCATTTCCGACGATGTGCCCGCCCTGGCGGAGGAGGTCTTAAAGAGCGGTCTGCTGGTGCTTGCCACCCCCATCTACTCCTGGTACTGCACGCCCCCCATGAAGGCCCTGCTGGACCGGCTGGTATACGGGCTGAACAAGTATTACGGAGCGGAGAAGGGGCCCTCCCTGTGGAAGGACAAGCAGATTGCGGTTTTGACCACCTGCGGCTACCGCCCGGAAAAGGGGGCGGACCTCTTTGCGGAGGGAATCCGCCGCTACTGCAAGCACTCCCAGCTGGAGTACCGCGGGATGCTGGTGGAGCGGCACCTGGGGTACGACATCCCCTTCATGGACCCGGAAAAAGAACAGCGGGCCCGGGCATTTGCACAAAAACTGGTGCAGAGATAGCAAAACAGGGCGCACCTTCTGGTGCACCCTGTTTTTTTACAGCATGGAGACGACCCACTCCGGGGCCTCTTCCGTCCAGGTCCAGTGCTCCAGGTCGGAGCTGGTGCAGAAGATATGCCGGTCCTCCTCCCCGGTCTCTCCCCAGAGCAGCACCGGGAAGCACACCTCCCCCTCCCGGATGAGGGGGCCGTAGGCGTCCATCCCCCTCTCCTGGTACTCCTCCGGGGTTTGGAGGTCCAGAAGCTCCCAGCTCTCCCCGCCGTCCTGGGTCCAGAGGACCTCCGGCCCGGTGGTGAGGAAGTGCCGGGAGCACACAAAGCCCACCTGGCTGGATAGGAACCCCGCCCCATACACGTCGGACACCAGGCTGGGATCGGCGGGGGTGAGGGCCCAGGTCTCCCCGCCGTCGGCAGACAGCAGCGCCCGGCACTGGCTCGTCCCTGCGCTGGGGCCGCTCCAGGTCACCGCCCACTGCGTCCCGTCCGGGGCGGTCCCCCAGAGGGTCCTAGGGAAGGCCTCCTCCTCCCCCTCCTCTACGGGAGAGCGGGCCGGATAGTCCCGCAGGGCGTCGTCCGCCTCCATGACCGCCACCGGATTCCCCGCGCTGTCCCGAATCTCAAAGCTGCCGTCCGCCAGCTCGTATCCCGCCAGGGGGTGGACCTGAAACAGCGCGGACAGCGCCTCGTTTCCCTCAGCGGCTGTCCCGCTCCCTCCGGCGCAGCCTCCCAGAGCCAGCGCCGCCGCCCCGATCGCAAGTCCCGCGGCCAGACGGCGCTTCCAGCATTTGTTTCTCATCGCCAGTTCATCCTTTCTCTCCTCAACGCAGTCTCTCTGTTTTATTTCCTCCGCCGGTAGGTCACATAGCAATAGGAGAGCCCGTCTTGTTCCAGGGGGGCGCTCACTTCCGCCGCCTCCCAGTCCGGGTCCTGGTCCAGGTTGGGGAAGAACCGGTCGGCGGGAAATTGCCGGAAAATCTTGGTCACATAGGCTCTGCCGCACCAGGGCAGCAGCTGCTCATATACTGACGCACCGCCGATGACAAAGGCGTCCTCCGGAGCGGCTGCCAGCAGCGCCTCCACGGTGGGGAACACCTCCGCCCCCTCCACGGCATACCCCTCCCGGCGGGAGAGGATCAGGTTCCGCCGGTTTTTCAAGGGCCGACCGCCTGGGAAGGTAGCCAGGGTCTTCCGCCCTAAAATCACCGGGTGCCCGGTGGTCAGGGCCTTGAAGCGCTTCAAATCCTCGGACAGGTAGACCAGCTGGTCTCCGTCCTTCCCAATGCCCCAGTTCTCATCCACCGCCACAATGACGTTCAAGGACCGTTCCTCCTTTCTCTTCACTCTCTACTCTTCACTCTCCACTCTTAAAACTCCTATCTCTCACACTGCCACCGGGATCTTCCCCTCCAGTTCGTGGGCCTGATACCCCTCCAGCCGGACGCTGTCCTTGGTGAAGGCGTAGAAATCGGTGACCGCCGGGTCCAGGGTAAACTTGGGCGCCGGGTAGGGCTCCCGGGTAAGGAGCTCCTCCACCACCGCCACATGCCGGTCGTAGATGTGGGCGTCGGCGATGACATGGACCAGCTCCCCCGCCTCCAGACCGGACACCTGGGCCATCATGTGCAGGAGCACCGCGTACTGCATCACGTTCCAGCCGTTGGCGGTGAGCATGTCCTGGGAGCGCTGGTTCAAAATGCCGTTGAGGGTATTTCCACTCACGTTGAAGGTCATGGAGTAGGCGCAGGGGTACAGGGCCATCTCACTTAAATCGTGGTGGTTATAGAGGTTGGTGAGGATGCGCCGGGAGCCGGGGTCGTGCTTTAAGTCCCACAGCACCTTGTCCACCTGGTCCATATCCCCCTGGGGGTAGTGGTGCTTCACCCCCAGCTGATAGCCGTAGGCCTTGCCGATGGAGCCGTTCTCATCCGCCCAGGCGTCCCACACATGGCTGTTCAGATCGTGGATGTTGTTGGACTTCTTCTGCCAGATCC
>CALWWF010000095.1 GCA_944385165.1 uncultured Oscillospiraceae bacterium | reverse complement strand
CGTCCTCCCAGTACACCTTATAGCCGTTGTACTCCTTGGGGTTGTGGCTGGCGGTGACGTTGATGCCGGCGATGCAGTGGTACTCCCGCACGGCGAAGGACAGCTCCGGGGTGGGGCGCAGGGACTCGAACAGGCGGGCAGGGATGCCGTTGGCGGCCATGACGCAGGCGGCCTCCCGGGCGAAGGTGTCCGAGTTGTTCCGGCAGTCAAAGCACACGGCCACCCCCCGGGCGGCGGCCTCGGGCCCCTCCTCCAGGATCACCTGGGCAAAAGCCTGAGTGGCGTGGCGGACCACATGGACGTTCATGCGGTACAGTCCCACCCCCATAGTGCCCCGCAGTCCGGCGGTGCCGAAGGCCAGCTGGTCAAAAAAGCGGCTTTCGATCTCCTTCTCGTCGTCCTTGATGGACTCCAGCTCCGCCTTCTCCGCCGCGGTGAGGGCGGGACTGTTCAACCATTTCTCATAGTTCTCCCGATAAGACATTTGATATGACCTCCTGTGTACCCGAAAATTCGTTGGATTCATGCGTTTGGGGCTATTAGGGTAAGTGTACCACAACCCTCTGGAAATTTCCAGGGGATTTTCGTCATTTTTACGAAAGAACTCGTAAAATTCTGCCGTTGACGGAACGCCTCCCTCTCTTCCGCTCCCCCTTTCCAAGCCAGAGAGAACGTGCTATACTGTCCTATGCTGCATATTTCAGAAAATTGATCCGCAAAAGGGAGGCTCTCTTTAGATGGAACAGACCCATCACAGCGACGAGATCCTGGCCACCGCGCCCATCGGGCGGCTGATGCTGCGCCTGGCGGTGCCCTCGGTGGCAGCCCAGATCATCAATATGCTCTATAACATCGTGGACCGGATCTACATCGGCCACATCCCGGAGGTGGGGGACGTGGCCCTCACCGGCGTGGGAATCACCTTCCCCATCATCACCCTGGTCTCCGCCTTCGCTGCCTTCGCCGGCCAGGGGGGCGCGCCCCTGGCCTCCATCCAGTTAGGGGCGGGGCGGCGGGTGGAGGCCCAGCGCATCCTGGGCAACTCCTGCACCCTGCTGCTCCTCACGGCGGTGGTGCTGACAGTGGGGTTCAGCGCCTTTCAGGAGCCGATCCTCTACGCCTTCGGCGCCTCCGACGCCACCATCGGCTACGCCAAGGAGTATATCAGCATCTATCTGCTGGGCACCGTGTTCGTCCAGCTCTCCCTGGGGCTCAACCCCTATATCAGCGCCCAGGGGAAGGCCCTCACCGCCATGCTCAGCGTCCTCATCGGGGCCATTTTGAACATCGTCCTGGACCCCATCTTTATTTTTGTCCTGGATATGGGGGTGCGGGGAGCGGCTCTGGCCACCATCCTCTCCCAGGCGGTGAGCGCCGCCTGGGTGCTGGGCTTTTTGTGCAGCCGCCGCAGCGGCCTGCGCATCCACTGGGTGTTCCTGCTGCCCAACCGGCGGATCATCGGCCGCATCGCCGGGCTGGGCATCGCCCCCTTCATCATGCAGTCCACTGAGAGCCTGGTGACGGTGGTGCTCAACACCGGGATGCAGACCTACGGCGGGGACCTGTATGTGGGCTCCATCACCATCATGCAGTCCATTATGCAGATGATCGTCATGCCCGTCCAGGGCATCACCCAGGGCACCCAGCCCATTATGAGCTATAACTACGGGGCCCGGAACTATCTCCGGGTGCGTAAGACCTTCCAGCGGCTGCTCACCGTCACCCTGACGGTGACCTGCTCCGCCTTCCTGGTGGTGGCCGTCTTCCCCGGGCTGCTGGCCCGGATCTTCACCCCGGAGCCGGAGCTCATCGGCCTGGTCTCCCGTGTCATGCCCCTGTTCTTCGGCGGGATCTGGGCCTTCGGGGCCCAGATGGCCTGCCAGACCACCTTTATGGCCCTGGGCCAGGCCCGCACCAGCCTGTTTCTGGCCCTGCTGCGGAAGGTGATCCTCCTGGTGCCTCTGGCCCTGATCCTCCCCCGGGTCACCGGCAGCGTCTTTGGCATCTACGCCGCTGAGCCCATCGCCGACTTTTTGGCCAGCGCCACCACCCTCACCCTCTTCCTCTCCCGGCGCAAGAAGCTGCTGCCGGTGGAGGGATAACCGTTTCTCAATCATAAAACAGGCCCCGCCGCCTTTTGCGGCGGGGCCTGTGCTTTATTCCTCTCCGGCCAGGGTCCGCACCAGCAGGTCCCGCAGGGACACCGCCGTCTGGCGGTTCATCACCATGGAGGCCACCAGGTCGGTGGCGGGAGTGGCCACGTTCTCCAGCCCGTTGGAGGTGACCGTGACGTTGTTTTCCATGTACTTGTGGGAGGCGTCCAGGGTGATTTCCAGGGCCTCCCCCGCCTGATTGACCACTTTGCGCAGGGCAAAGGCATTCACATACTCCGGCTTCATGGCAGTTCCTCCTCAGGAAAATGTGACGGTGTAGGACAGCTCCTCCCAGGCCCCGGGGGCCAGGGTCCGGATCCCTGGCTTGTCCGACAGCTCCCGACCCAGGAAGTCCCCATCCGGGAGGGCGGACCAGGGCTCGATGCACACATACCCGGTGTCAAAGGGCTTATCCGCCGTCCACACCCCCAGATAGGGAAATTGGGGAAAGTCCACCGTCACCCGGGGGCGGTCCTGGCCGTCCACCAACACCGCCCGCCCCTGGGGCGGCCGGTCCAGAATGGTGGTGTCCACCCCGTAGGAGCTGGGGGTCAGGGGCATCCGGCCATTCTCCAGAGGGCGCGCCGCCCCTTTGGGGGTGAGCATACAGTTTTCGTCCATGCCGTACAGCTCCACCGCCTCCAGGCCGGGCAGGCGGATGGCGTACTGGGACATCTCCTCCCCCGCCGCCAGGGGGACCCGGAAGCCGTCGTGGGCCCCCAGCTCATAGAGCATCTCCCCTGTCCCGCGGTTTTCCACCCGGTGGGTCTTGGTCAGGCGGTTCCCCTCCAGGGTGTAGGTCACGGTCAGGGCAAAAGAGAAGGGGTAGACTTTCCGGGTCTCCGGGGTGTCGGTGAGCCGGAAGGAGAGGGCCCTCTCCCCCTGCTCCGCCAGGGAAAACGTCATGTCCCGGGCAAAGCCGTGGGTGGAGATGGTGTAGGGGGTCCCTCTGAGCAGATAGGTCCTCTCCCGCAGCCGGCCGATGAAGGGGAACAGGATGGGGGCCCGGCGGGCCCAAATAGCGGGGTCCCCCTGCCACAGGTATTCCTTCCCGTCCGCCCCCCGGATGGAGGAGAGCTGGGCCCCCAGGTCCTCCACCTGCACGGCGAGGGCCTCGTTTTGTATGGTGTAGATCACGGCGTAACGCCTCCTTTGATATGCTTCCCGTCCAGGACCGCCTCCACCAGGTCCTCCCCCTCATAGCACAGCTTCAGGGAGAAGAAGGGCTGGTCCTCCCGGTCGATGAGTTTCAGGAAAATGGCGTCCCCCTCCCAGTGGGGGAGCTCCAGCAGGCGGCTTTTGGGGATCCACTCCAGCACCCCCTCGTCGCACTCCTTCAGCGTGCCGGTGAAGCCGCCGGCGGTGAATAGGTGCATGTACTCGGTGGGCCAGCGGTCGGAGACGAAGGTGACGATCCCCCGGTAGCGGTAGTCCGTCAGGGTGAGGCCGGTCTCCTCCTTGGCCTCCCGCAGCAGGCAGTCCTCCGGGCTCTCCTTGTCCTCAAACTTGCCCCCAATGCCGATCCACTTGTCCTGATTTAAGTCGTTTTGCTTCTTCACCCGGTGGAGCATCAGATACTCCTCCCCCCGGCGGATATAACAAAGAGTTGTATTGATCACATTGATTCCTCCAAGTGAAAGCCCAGTTTGGCGGCCACCTTGTCATAAAGGGGGGTGGGCACAGCGTACTTCCGGCCCAGGCGCACCACCTCAAAGATCAGCCCGTCCACCTCCGAGGGCCGCCCCGCGTCCATGTCCCGCTTCATAGAGGTGGTGGCATCCGGGTCCAGGGCGTCCTGGATGGCCAGATTCCGGGGGACCGGGTCCTCCGGGAAGGGGTGGCCCATGGCGGCGGCCAGGGCGCCAATCTCCCGCACCAGCTCTTGAAAATCCTCCCGGGGCTGTCCCGGCGCTTGCATCCCCGCCACCGGGACGTTATGGTAGACGCCGCAGGCGGCCATGGGGGACACCACCGAGAATTTCATCAGCGCGTCCCGCTGGATGTCCCGGGAGAGCACCCCCTCGATGCCGCACTCGTTCAGGTCCCGGGCCACCTGCTCCAGCTCCGGGCGGTACTCCTCCGGGCTTCTGGAGCCGAACACCACCCGGAAAATGTCCCCGTTCATGCGAACCACCCCCGGCGCCTTGATGGAGGCGGCGATGTAGATGCACCCGTCGGTGACCAGGGCGGGGGACAGCTCCGGCTGGAGCCGCCCGCCGGTACCGTACAGGTTCAGCAGGGGGATCACGATGGTGTGCCCGTCCCGCAGGCGCTTGAGCGTCGGGAGAGTCCCCTCCAGGGAGTACCCCTTCACGCACACGAAAATCACGTCCGGCCTCTCCGTCACCTGCTCCTGCTCCATGGCCTTCACCGGTACGGCAAAGGAGCCGTGGCTGGACTCCAGTACCAGGCCGTTTTGCTGGATGGCCTCAAGATGTGCGCCCCGGGCGATCAGGGACACGTCCTTCCCACCCTGGGCCAGAAAGGCGGCCAGGCACCCTCCCGTGCCGCCCGCGCCGTAGACTAGATAGCGCATATTTCTCTCCCCTTTTCCCCATCATTTTTTCTGGTTCCCAGTATACCATGTCCCCCCCCCCCCCCCCCCTTACTTTTCTTTAAAAAAAAATAAACAAAAAAAAATTTTTGGAAGGTTTCCTTCTCCCCTATTCT
>CALWWF010000094.1 GCA_944385165.1 uncultured Oscillospiraceae bacterium | reverse complement strand
GCGCCGATGCAGTGGAGCTCGCCCCGGGCCAGCATGGGTTTCAGCAGGTTGCCCGCGTCCATGCTCCCCTCGGTCTTGCCCGCCCCCACGATGGTGTGCAGCTCGTCGATGAACAGGATGATGCGGCCTTCCGACTTGCGCACCTCGTTCAGGACGGCTTTCAGCCGCTCCTCAAACTCGCCCCGGTACTTGGCGCCCGCAATCAGGCTGCCCATGTCCAGGGAGAAGATGGTCTTGTCCTTCAGAGAATTGGGCACGTCGCCCTTGACGATTCGCTGGGCCAGGCCCTCGGCGATGGCGGTCTTGCCCACGCCGGGCTCGCCGATGAGGACGGGGTTGTTTTTCGTCTTCCGGGACAGGATGCGGATGACATTCCGGATCTCGTCATCCCGGCCAATGACCGGGTCCAGCTTGTTCTGGCGGGCCCGCTCCACCAGGTCGGTGCCGTACTTCTTCAGGGCGTCGTAGGTCTCCTCCGGGTTGTCGCTGGTGACCCGCTGGTTGCCCCGTACACTGGCCAGGGCCTGCATGACCTTTTCCCGTGTCACATTGTAGGTGCGGAACAGCTCCTTCAAATTGCGGTTGGCGCACTCCAGCAGGCCCAGGAACAGGTGCTCCACGGAGATATACTCGTCCTTCATGGATTTGGCGCTGGCCTCGGCGGCGTTCAGGGCCTTATCCACGTCCTGGGCCACATAGATCTTGTCCGCCTCCCGGCTGCCGCCGGACACCTTGGGGAGCTTCTCCACTTCGGCGTTCACCGCAGCGGTGAAGCTGGGCACCGTCATGCCCATGGCGGCGAGGAGCTGGGGAATAAAGCCCTGCTCATCCTTTAAAAGGGCCAGCAGCAGATGCTCCTGCTCGATCTGCTGGTTGCCGTGCTCCACGGCGATATTCTGGGCCTGCTGAATGGCGGCCAGAGATTTTTGCGTCAGTTGATTCATGTTCATAGTCAGAAACCTCCTTTACGCGGTTTCGTAGATTGTAGATTTTAACTCGTCGATTTTTAGCACTCTAATTATCAGATTGCTAACACAAGAATACACCAATCCCCTGCAAATTGCAAGGGGCATTTCGTCCCTTCCAGCCTTTTGAGGGAAAAAGCGGGCGGACCCACAGGCCCGCCCGCCGGAGCGTCTCCTTCTGCTTACTGAATGGTGATCTTCCGGCTCTGGGGGATCACCTCGCCCTGCTTGGGCAGGATCAGGGTCAGCACGCCGTTTTCAAACGCGGCGGCGATCCTGTCCTCCTGAATGCCGCTCACATCGAAGGAGCGGGCGTAATCGCTCAACCGGCGCTCCCGGCAGATGTACTTACCCTCGGGCTTGGCCTGGGTCTCCTGGGAATGCTTGGCGGTGATGGTCAGCACCCCGTCCTCCAGGTGCAGGTCGATGTCCTCCTTCCGGAAACCGGGCAGGTCCGCCTCCAGGCGGTAATGGTCCCCCTCGTCCCGGATGTCGGTGCGGAACGCGGGCAGGCGGTTCTGCTCCGTGGGGAACAGATTGCGCTCAAACTGGTCAAACAAATCATTAAAAGAACGGTCCATGTGGGCAAACGGAATCATGCGGTACATCATCAAGAATCTCCTTTCGGCCCTTGGGAGGGAGGCATTCCTGCCGCAGCTCTCCGGGCCTCTCTGAACTTTGGTTTTAGTATACCGTTCAATTATGAACATTTCTCACAGAGAATATGTCTAAACTGTAAATTCTAGCACTCACATATATTGAGTGCTAATTTTGCAGAGGCTCACTTGTCCGGCTCGGCCGAGACTGGTATAATAAAAAAGACAAACAACAAACGCCTCTGCCCGGACGGGCCAGAGGCGCTTTCTTAGGAGGAAACAAGCCATGAAGATCCTGGTATTCGGTCCCAAGGAGCGCTACGACGCCTATCTGCCTGACTTTGCCCCGGAACTGGGGGCGGAGCTGGTGTTCTGTCCCCTGGGCAGCTCCCCCCTTCAGACGGCCTCGGAGAACCCCGACGCACAGGTGCTCTTTGCCGACCCCATCCTGGACGTGGACCGGGAGATCATCGGTCGGCTGCCCAACTTAAAGCTCATCCAGTCCGAGGGGGTGGCCTTCAACCGCTTTGACCTGGAGGCGGCCCGGGAGCGGGGCGTCTTTGTGTGCAACAACAAGGGCTGCAACGCAGACTCGGTGGCGGAGCACACGGTGATGCTCATGCTCATGGCCCTGCGCCACGGCATCACCGGCCACAACGCGGTGCGGGAGGGGCGGCAGATGCAGATGAAAGAGGCGGTAATGGCCTCCAACAGCCCGGAGCTGGGGGAGCAGGCCGTGGGCCTGGTGGGCTTCGGCGACATCACCCAGGCCACCGCCCGGCGGCTGCGCCCCTTCGGATGCCGGCTGTACTACTACACCCTGCACCGCCGCTCTCCCCAGGTGGAAGAGGACTTCGGCGTCACCTACCTGCCCCTGGAGGAGCTGTTCTCCACTTGCAGCGTCCTCTCCCTCCACTGCGCCGTCAATGACCAGACCCGGAATATGGTGAACGCTAACCTGCTGGCCCAGGTAAAGCCCGGGGCTATTTTGGTGAACACCGCCCGGGGAGACCTGGTGGACAACCTGGCGGTGCGCCAGGCCCTGCTGGACGGGCGGCTGGGCGGCATCGCCATGGACACCCTGGCCCCGGAGCCCACCCCGGCGGACCACCCTCTGGTGGACCTGCCCCCGGAGGTGGCGGACCGGGCGGTCTACTCCCCCCACTTAGGGGGCAACACCGGGGGCTCCTTCCGCCGGGCCCACCGGAATATGTGGGAGAACGCCCGGCGCATCTGCAACGGAGAGCGCCCTGTCCACATCGTCAACGGTCTGTAACAAGCCAAACAAAAAATCCGGAAGCATGTGCTTCCGGATTTTTTTGCTTTGTAAGAGGATCACGCCTTCCAGAGCCCGTGGAGATTGCAGTAGGCGTAGGCAGCCGCCACCTCGTCGCCCTGCGCCAGGGCAAAAACCGCCTGGGGCTGATCGCCGGGTTTGAGATGCTTGAGCTGGAAGCCCTCCTTGGTCTCCAGAGCGATCCACTCGATCCAGTGCTCCGGGAGCATGGGGTGCTCCACCGCGCCCACGGTGACGGTGACCAGGCCGCCCTCCGTCTTCACCACAGGGACGTGCTTCTCCACGGCGGCGTCGGTGGTGCCGGGGACCAATTCGGTCATCTTCTGGCCGCAGCACATTACCGGCACGCCGGCAGAGTGGACAAAGGTGATGAGGTTGCCGCAGTGCTCACAGACGTAGAATTTCATGGGGATTCCTCCATTCTCTGATATAATTTGCGTTTTCAACGCTTTGAAGCCTCTTTATTTTAAGGATGTGTAAAACTGACCGGTGTTATTCTCTTCTATGGTTTCAACGGTTAAAGGGCTCCCATCTCCTCATAAAACCGCTCCGCGCCCGGGTGGAGAGAGATGGGCAGGTCCTGGCAGAGAAAGTCCGCCTGGTCCATATCTGCCAGGGAGGGGTGGAACTCCCCCATCCGGCTGGAAGCGTTCCAAATGGCCTGGGTCAGCCGGTAAGCCAGATCCTCGGACATGGAGTCGCTGACGCACAGCAGGCACTTGACCCCAAAGGTGTCCACCGCCTCCTCCTGCCCTATGTAGGTGTTCGCAGGGATCTGCGTCGGATAGTAGACCGGATTTCCCTCTAAAATGGCGTCTAGTTCCTCCTGGGTATAGAGCAGCACCTGGCATGGGACCGTCTCGGTCAGGGCTTCGATGCTTGGGACCGGCATCCCGGTAAAGGCGTGAACCGCATCCAGTTCGTCATCGGCCAGCAGCTCCGCCCCATCGCCCAGCCCGCAGTTGACTAGCGCAACGTCCTGCTGCTCTAAGGACAGGGCCGACACCGCCACCCGGGCGGACAGCTCGGTGGTAGAGCCCTGGGGACCCACGCCGATCCGGGCGCCATTCAGGTTATGGACATAGACATATCCCTTGGACACGGGGGCCACCCAGTTGGAGACGCTGGAGTACACCGCCGCAATAGCCCGCAGCCCGTCCACCGGGGGCTGAAACTCATCCAAGCCGTTTACCGCCGCATAGGCCACGTCGCCGGAGACCAGGGCCAGATCCACCTCGCCGGAATCCAAGGAGCGGACGTTCATCCCCGAACCGGTGGAAGCGCTGATATTGATTTTGATGGCGCCGTCCTCTTGGGTGATGGCCTGTGCGATGGCGCTTCCCGCCTGATACATGGTGCCGCCGCTGTCCGCCGTTCCAATGGTCAGTAAGGTCAGCCCCTCGTCCCCGCTCTCGGAGCTGCTGGAGCCAGAGGGGAGCCCACAACCGGTCAATGTGCCCATCAGGGCCAGTGCCAGCAGCATTTTGCGGCAATTTTGCTTGATTTGCAAGAGCACCCCTCCCTGCTGCAAGGTCCTGCGCTGGATGGAACCAGCCGGCCGGAACCATTTTCCCAAAATTACAACACAATTTTACTATACCATACAGGTCTGCTCCGGCACAAGAAAAAATTTAAAATCATGTGTGCTAAACCAAGCAAGAAACAAATAATTTCTCAAAAAATTTTTATATTTATACATTCTCGTGAAGCGCGTATTCCTTGGCGGTATCTTTCTGGACGTTGGATGCAAGAATAGTAGAACTTTCCTGTTACTTTTCTGGCCCGTAATTTCTGAAAGGCCGTCCGAGACGATATGGTCCCAATGGCCGCGCAGGCCTGCGGGAACCAAGAAAATAAGGAGGAATTCCAATGAGAAACCTGAAGCGGGTTCTCAGCCTGGGCATGACTGCTGCCATGATCACCGGCCTGATGGTCGTGGGCAGCAGCGCCGCGAGCTATGCGGATGTGTCTTCCGAAGACAATTTGGAAGCCATTGACGTGCTCCAGGCCGTCGGCGTTATGGTCGGCGATGAGAGCGGAAACTTCAACCCGGATGAGAACGTCACTCGTAACGAGATGGCGGTCATCATGTCCAACCTGCTGGCTCTGAATGTTGATAACTTCACTTCCAGCAGCATTCCTTTCACCGATGTGCCTGACTGGGCCGCCCCCTATGTGGCCGCCTGCTATGCTGACGGCATCACCTCCGGCACCAGCGCCACCACCTATGGCGGCGACCAGACTGTTACCGCCGCGCAGGCCGGTCTGATGATGCTGAAGGCTCTGGGCTACTTCCAGTACAGCAGCGATTTCGGCTCCGACTGGCAGCTGTCTTCCGTGCGTCAGGCCAGCAGCATCGGCCTGTACGATAATGTGGATGCCGGCGCCAACACTGCCATGACCCGTAACGAAGTGGCTCAGCTGGCTCTGAACACCCTGGAGGCCACCATGGTGGAGCCCTCCAGCGACGGTTCCACTATCGTGGTGGGCGACATCACCGTGTCCAGCAACGTCAGCTATGACGACCGCACCAGCACCGACAGAAGCAAGTACGCCGCTATCAACAATGACCGTGCTGATGACAATGACAATCAGTACACCATCGAGTTGGGCGAAGAGCTGTATGACGGTGATCTGGAGAAGAGCGACGCGGACGTCAACAACGATGTCTTTGGCCGTCCTGCTGTGACGTGGGAGTATAGGAACTCTGAGATCGGCACCTACGCTGATGATCCTGAGGAGACTTATACCGACGCCGTGGAGAAGGATACCCTGTACGATCTGATCGGCTCCAGCGTCTATGATGATCTGGATGATGGGAATGCCGACTTGACCGTCGTTGTGAATGGCGATCGCCAGGATGCCGACCTGGAGGACTACATCGTCCGCAACGACGACGACGACGCTGCGTACACTGACCGGGGCGTGTTGACCCAGGTGTTTGTGGATGACGATAACAACGTCACCATCACCATGATCAACACCTATGTGGCTCAGGTGGACGGCGACTACGACGAGGACAACGAGGAGCTGGATCTCTCCATCCCCGGCGACTCTGGCGATGTGGCTGACCCCGGCGTGGACATGACCCTGTCCAGCGACGACTTCGACAACCTGGATCAGTTCTCCGATGAGGACTATGTCCTGATCACTGTGGCTGATGACGAGGTTCAGACCATTGAGGCCGCCGAGGTCATCACCGGTGCTGTGACCGCCTACACTGTGGGCAGCAGCGTCACCACTGACGGCACTCGCTACTACTACAACGCCACTTACACCAAGGCTAACAACGACAACCGCTCTGACAGCGTCACCTACGACCTGAACGAGGACTACACCCTGGTTCTGGATAACTACGGCTATGTTGTCTACTCCGACGGCACCGACGGCGTGAACGACTATGTCTATGTGGAAGATATGGCCAGCAGCGGCGGCGTTCGCAGCGACCTGGAGGCCGATGCTTACTTCGTGGACGGCACCAATGAGGTCATCACCGTGGATAACGATGAAGACTTTGACGAGGACGAAAACAACGCTGGTTGGTACATCTATGACGAGAAGAGCAACGGCGACTATGAGCTGACTCCCGTTGATGAGGATGATGTTGAGGGTGTCCTCAGCGTAAGTGCTTCTGGTATGTCCATCACTGAGACCGGAAGCTCCCGTGTGTACTACAGCAACAACGATTACATCCGTGCCAACGCCTCCACCATCTTCGTGGTGAATGACGACGACGACATCACCGTCTACACCGGCATCCGCGAGGTGCCTGACATCACCGGCCGCGGTGACATGACCGTGATGGCTGTTATGGACGGCACCTACGCCGATGCGATCTACATCGACGCCACCAACGCTACCATTTCCGGCATGAGCGACGACCGGGTGTACATCCTGGATGCCAGCCCCGATGCCAGCACCGACTCCGACGACAACGACTACTTTGAGTACGACGCTATCGTCAACGGCGAGGTTGGCACTGTCATGACCACCGACGACGGCTACGAAGTCGGCCTGTACACCGACGTCTCCTATGACGAGAACAACTATGTGGACGATATGCAGCTGGTCGAGGACACCGAGGAGTATGAGGACTTTGTGGCTTACTCCTTCCGCAATATCGATCTGGTGTATGACGGCGGCGTGATCACCCTCGGCGACGTGGAGATCGTCCTGGCTGACAGCTACAGCATCTTCTATAACGATGACGGCGATGCTGAGAGCTGGACCGCCAGCAAGCTGGAGCGTGAGTTTGAGGATGGCTTCTCCGGCACCATCTTCGTCTTCGAGGACGACGATGACCAGGCTGTTGAGATCTACGTTACCGAAGGCGTGTATACCAACGATGATGTGTACACTGTCAACGCTGACGCTGCTCTGAAACTGTTCGCTTAATCGACTGCAAAGTCCCAATTCTTTGTTCTGCGACTTTATGAAGCAGTATCGACAGGCCCCGCGCGAAAGCGCGGGGTCTGTTCTTTTTTATCCCTTTATGAAACAAAAACGGCGCCGCATCTGCGGCGCCGTTGTTTTGTATCTTGATATTCCGGAGAGTCAGATCTTTTTCTCCTCCGGGCACACGCCCTTGCGCACATTGACCACAAAGTCCTGTACGTTGGTGACGATGGTCTTCACCGACAGGCTCCCCCGGTCCCGCAGCTTGTTCACCGCGAACTCCGAGATGTCCACCGAGTAGAAGTACAAAGGCCGGACCTGGCCGTCCACCACCCGGAAGGTGGGAGTCATATTACCGGTGGCCACCGTATGGAGGGTAGAGGCCATACAGATGATGGTGGTGGCCTTCCGCACCAGCGCCCGCATGGCGTCCTGGCCCTGGTACACGTCTCCGTACACCTCGGGCAGGGGGCCGTCGTCCCGGACGGAGCCCACCAGGACAAAGGGCACGTCATGCCGGACGCACTCGTACATGATGCCGTCCTTCACCGCACCGGAGTGGACAAACGCGGGGATGGAACCCAGCCGCCGCACCTCATTGATGGTGTCGATGTGGTTATAGTGGCCGTTGGGATAGGACTTCTGGGTGTAGATGTCCTGGCCCAGGGCAGTGCCCAGATACCCCGCCTCCAGGTCGTGGGTGGCCAGGGCGTTGCCCGCCATCAGACCGTCTACGAAACCTCCCCGCACCAGGGCGGCGAATGCGGCCCGGGAGTCCGCGTCAAAAGCGCAGGCGGGGCCCATGACCCACAGGATGTTGCCGTGCTCCCGCTCATACCGCAGCAGGTCGTACAGGCCGTCGTAGTCAATGGAGTAGGCGGTCTCCCGGCTGCGGCCAGTGCGGAAGGCAAATGCCTCCTGCTCCCCCATCTCGCTGGTAAAGCAGTTGGGGTGGACGTAAATCCCCTCAGACCCGTCCTCTGTGCGGCCTACTGCCACCAGGTCCCCCGCCTTCACGTTGCGGAACTCCACGATGGCGACGGCTCCGTCTCGGACTACCGCCACGCAGTCCATGCGGGTCTCCTCCGCCAGCACCCACTTGCCGTTTAAGTGGTAGTACTCGGGAAACAGGGTGGTGGCGTGGTAATTGGGGGGCATCACACCGTCCCGCTCCGCCGGGACCAGCTTCACATCAGGCGCCTGTTCCAGCCCCAGGGCAGCAAAGTCCGGGGCCTGGTAACGGGGTAGGGAAAAACTCATCATCGGGACCTCCCAGCAGGGCCGATTCCGCGGCAAAGAAAAAGCCGGACGCACCCGCCGGCCCGCTCCCCGCCCATTCCGCCGCAGGGGAACATTCCTTTTCGCCCCGCCGCACCCGGAATCAGCCGAAACAATCAAAATTCATCGGTTTCTTACAGTTTCACCAAAAACGGTATTATTATATACGGGTTTTTGAAAAAAGTCAATTTTCTCCGGGCGTTTACGCGGAGAAACCCGCCCAGGATTTCCCCGGTTTTCCGGGCATTCCGACAAAAAATCCTCCCGGCACAATGGCCGGGAGAATTGCAAATGAAATTTAGAGATCAGCCGCGGGTCAGGGCAGCGGTATCCATGACGATCATCAGTTCCTCGTTGGTGGGGATGCTCCCCAGCGGGTCACGACCCGCCGGGGGTCCCATCTTTTTCAATGCTCGGGCGAAATGAATTCGCCCTGCGCGAATTGCCGCACAGCGGCAATTCTTTGCCATAATGTCAAGTGATGAATTCAAAAAGGCAAAAAAATAACCCTTCTCCGTTAAGAGAAGGGTGTCGTAGTTACGGTAACTCATTCTTTTGCATATTTCTCTCCCCACGCCCACATGGCAGCAAAGATGTCCTTCAAATCTTTGGCGCTCTCTGTTGCTGTATACTCCACATGAGGCGGGATTTCGTTATATTGTATCCTGCTGACAAGCCCTCGTTCTTCCAAGTCTCGGAGGGTGGTAGTTAGCACCGTGTTGGAGATACCGGGGATTGCTTTTTTCAGCTGGCCAAACCGCACCGTCTCGTTTCTTCCAAGTTCAAAGAGAACCCATGCGTTCCATTTTCCCTGGAAAATCTCCATCGTCTTGTAGATGGGGCAATTCATAACCTCCTCTGTTGTCATATCAATCGTTTTCTTCATAATGGCCTCCTATGGTAAGGTTAAACTTACTTTGTATGTTTATTCTGCGTACTTGATTAGTTTTTATGACCATATTATAATAACTGCGTAAGGAAAAGTCAATCCGCAGAAATGCGAAAATCAAAACTGTAAAGGAGATCATATCATGAGTACATTTGAAACCATCAAGACCAGAAAGAGCGTCCGTACCTACCAGGGCAAGCCCGTAGAGGCGGACAAAATTAAGGCTGTTGTAGAGGCCGGCAACATGGCGGCGGGAACTCCGATGGCGGGAGATGTGTATTTTAACGTCATCACCAATGCTGAAGTTCTGAAGGGCATTGTGGATGGTACGAAGGCCGCTATGGCTAATTCCGGTATGGAAATGCTGGTCAAACTGTCCTCCAATCCCAGCTATAACCCCATCTATGGCGCTCCGGTAGCTGTTGTAATCTCAACCACCAAGACGGATATGCCGAACACCGCAGCGATGGCCCGGGCCAATGCCACCTGCGCTGGCGAGAATATGCTCCTTGCAGCCACAGAACTGGGGCTCGGCTCCTGCTATCTGGAGTCCCCGGTACTTGCATTCAATATTCCAGAGGTGGCTCAGGCTGCAAAACTCCCTGAGAACGCCCAGCCCCAAGCCATGATCGTATTCGGCTATACGGATGATACGGCTCCCCATAAGGAGTATCCTACAAATCCGGAGAACATCTTGTATGTGGATTAAACCACATCCGCAGTTAATTGAAGCGTTAGCAGCTATTTGTTGATTGTCAAATAATAAAAATCAGCCCTCCCCGGCATGGGGAGGGCCTCGCTGTCTTTATGCTGCAATCTCCGGGATTTTCCCGACAAAGTTACAAACATTCTGATTTCTTATTTCCTCTGTCTTTCCGCCTTCCTAACTTCGTTGAACAGAGCGTATATCCTTATGAAATTACAATCTCAGGCTGTAGAAAATCCCTGGTCATCCCCACCAACAAAAGAAATCCTCCCGGCGCGCACGCCGGGAGGATTGCAAATTCAGGAATCAGCCGCGGGTCAGGGCGGCGGTATCCATGGCGATCATCAGTTCCTCGTTGGTGGGGATGACCAGGATGCGCACCTTGGAGTCGTCGGCGGCCACATCCACTTCCTTGCCCCGGGTATTGTTCTTCTCCGGGTCGATCTTCACACCCATGTACTCCAGGCCGGAGACCGCCTCCGCACGGGTGTCGGGGCCGTTCTCACCCACGCCGGCGGTGAAGATGATGGCGTCCACCCCGCCCATGGCGGCGGCATACGCGCCGATATACTTCTTCACGCTGTAGTGGAACACATCCAGCGCCAGCTGGGCCCGCTGGTTGCCCTTGGGAGCCGCATCCTCCAGGTCACGGAAGTCGGAGGACACGCCGGAGATGCCCAGCACGCCGGACTTCTTGTTGAGGACATTCAGCATCTCGTCGATGTTATAGCCGTGCTTATTCATCAGATACTCCAGAATGCCCGCGTCCAGGTCGCCAGAGCGGGTGCCCATGGGCAGGCCGGCCAGAGGGGTGAAGCCCATGGAGGTGTCCACGCTCTTGCCCCCGTCGATGGCGGTGATGGAGGAGCCGTTGCCCAGGTGGCAGGAGATCAGCTTGAGCTCCTCGATGGGCTTGCCCAGCATGGCGGCGGCCCGCTGGGAAACGTACTTGTGGCTGGTGCCGTGGAAGCCATAGCGGCGGACCTTGTCCTGCTCGTAGTACTCATAGGGCAGGGCGTAGGTGTAGGCCACCTGGGGCATGGTCTGATGGAAGGCGGTGTCGAACACGGCCACCATGGGGGTGCCGGGCATCAGCTCCTGGCAGGCCTTGATGCCAATGATGTTGGCGGGGTTGTGCAGGGGGGCCAGGGGGTTGCACTCCTCGATGGCGGCCATCACCTCGTCGGTGATCAGGACGGACTGGGCGAACTTCTCGCCGCCGTGGACCACCCGGTGGCCCACCGCGTCGATCTCCTTCATGGAGCCGATCACGCCGTTCTTCTCGTCCACCAGAGCGTGGAGCACGGTCTGGATAGCCTCGGAGTGGGTGGGCATGGGCACCTCGGCGTCCTTCACGGCCTCCTTGCCGGCGGGCTTATAGGTGAAGCGGCCGTCGATGCCGATGCGCTCGCACAGGCCCTTGGCCAGCACCTCCTGGGTGTCCGGGTTCAAAAGCTGGTATTTCAGGGAAGAACTACCTGCGTTAATCACCAGAATGTTCATGGGACTCAATCTCCTTTTCCTTTCCAAAATTCAAGGGACGCTCTTGCCTGCGGCGCCGGGGATGTAGTAAACTAAATCCGAAACTCAGCCTGACGCCGTGTGTACACCTCATTGTACCGCGTTTCCCCCGCCAGGACAACCACTTTTGGGAAAAAAGTTTCTTTTTTCCCTGTCACGGGAGGCCCCTCTATGAAAATCGCCGGAATCGTCGCCGAGTATAACCCCTTTCACACCGGCCACGCCTATCAAATCGACTGCACCCGGGCCGCCCTGGGCCCGGAGTGCGCCATCGCGGCGGTGATGAGCGGCAACTGGGTCCAGGGGGGGCGGCCCGCCGTGCTGGACAAGTGGACCCGGGCCAGGCTGGCCCTGCTGGGAGGCGTGGATCTGGTTCTGGAGCTGCCCACGGTGTGGGCCCTCTCCTCGGCGGAGTCCTTCGCCCAGGGGGCCGTGGGCCTGCTGGAGGGAGCCAAGGCGGTGGACGTGCTCTCCTTCGGCAGTGAATGCGGGGACGTGGAGGCGCTGAAGAGGCTGGCCGCCTGCCTCAACCGCTCGGAGTACCAGACGCAGGTGCGCCGCTTCGTGGGGCAGGGCCTGCCCTTTGCCGCCGCCCGGCAGAGGGCGGCGGAAGAGCTGGCGGGGCCGGACTTAGCGCAGCTGCTGTCCACCCCCAACAACAACCTGGGGGTGGAGTATCTCCGGTGCCTGGAGCGGTCCCGGTGGGCCATGAAGCCCATGACCGTCCGCCGGGAGGGAGCCCCCCATAACAGCCTGCTGACCGAGGCAGAGCGGCCCCGGTTCTGCTCCGCCACCCAGCTGCGCGCCTTCCTGGAGCGGGAGGACTGGGGAGCCCTGGAGCCCTATCTCCCCCAAAATGGGCTGGACGTGGTGAGGGCCGGGTGGAACGGCTTCCCCAGCCTCTCCCGGGTGGAGCGGGGGCTGCTGGCACGGCTGCGGGCCATGACGGCGGCGGAGTGGGCCCAGCTCCCGGACAGCGGGGCGGGCGAGGGGCTGCCCCCCCGGCTGGAGCGGTCGGGGCGGCAGTGCCGCTCCCTGGAGGAATTCGTCTCCCTGGCCAAGCCCAAGCACTGGACCCAGGCCAGGATGCGGCGGCTGCTGGCGTGGGCCTGGCTGGGCCTCACCCGGAGGGACCGGCCGAACGCGCCCCCTTACCTGCGGGTCCTGGGGTTCAACGAGAGGGGCCGGGTGGTTTTAAAGGAGATGAAGGCCCGGGCCGCCCTGCCCATCCTCACAAAGCCCGCCCACGCCCGGCGGCTGGACGGGCCTGGACAGCAGTTGTTTCAGCGGGAGGCCCGGTGCACCGATCTGTACGACCTGTGTCTGGACCAGGTCCCCACCCCCGGCCGGGAGTGGACCTGCGGCCCGGTGCGCATCACGCAAGGAGATTTGATATGAAACGGAATCGTATCTCTGTATATGCCCGGTGGGGGGCCGCCCTGGCCCTCCCCCTGGCGCTGATTTTCCTGTTTGAGGTCCTGAAAGGGCAGAAAACCCTGATGGACGGCTGGGTGTCCGGCGTCATGGCCCCGCTGGAGCAGTTTCTGGGCCGGGTCTGGTCGTGGCTCCCCTGGTTTTCCGTGGCGGAGCTTTTGACCGCCCTGTTCCTTCTGGGCTGCGTTTTCTGGCTCATCCGGGCGGTGGTCCTTCTGATTCGGGACCGGGCAGGAGGCCGCTTCCTGCGCCGGCTGGGGGCCTTCGCCGCCGTGCTTTTGTGGCTGTGGGCGGCTTTCAGCTGGATGTGGAACTCTGCCTACTACGCCTCCAGCTTCCAGGACAAGAGCGGGCTGACGGTGGAGCCCTACTCGGTGGAGACCTTGGCGCAGGTGACCGCCCTCTTTGCCCAGCGGGCGGCGGAGTTCTCCACCCAGGTGGAGCGGGACGAGGAGGGCCTGTTCGCCGTGCCCCGGGAGGAGATCTTCTCCGGGGGGCCCGCCGTTTATCAAACCATCGCTCAGGAGTTCCCCTGCCTGGAGCTGGAACCTTCGGTTCGGGTGAAGCCCATCTTCTTCTCCCGCCTCCAGAGCATCCTGGGCTTTACCGGGGTGTACTTCCCCTTCACCGGGGAAGCCAATGTGAATGTGGACGCCCCCGCCTGCCTTCTCCCCGCCACGGTGGCCCACGAGATGGCCCACCAGCGGATGATGGCCTCAGAGCAGGAGGCCAACTTCGTGGGCATCGCCGCCGCCGTCACCAGCGGGGACCCGGTGTTCCAGTACTCCGGCTATCTCATGGGGCTCATCCACCTGTGCAACGCCCTCGCCCCCGTGGA
>CALWWF010000093.1 GCA_944385165.1 uncultured Oscillospiraceae bacterium | reverse complement strand
CCAGCAGGGTCTCCCGGGCGCAGCCGGGCAGCTCCCGGTCGATGACCCGGGAAATTTTATTCAGTTCGTTCATCAGGTTCTGCTTGTTGTGGAGCCGTCCGGCGGTGTCCACCAGCATCACGTCGGTCCCCCGGGCCTTGGCGGCGGTGGCCGCGTCAAAGACCACGGCGGCGGGGTCGGCCCCCTCCTGCTGCTTGACGATCTCTACCCCGGCCCGGCCGGCCCAGATGGTCAGCTGCTCGGCGGCGGCGGCCCGGAAGGTGTCCGCGGCGCAGAAGAGGACCTTCTTGCGCGCCTGCCGCAGTTGGCGGCCGATCTTGCCGATGGTGGTGGTCTTCCCCACCCCGTTCACCCCGATGAACAAAATCACCGACGGGCGGGTGGACAGGTCCAGGGCCGGGTCCCCCACGTCCATCACACCGGCGATGCACCGGCACATGCAGGAGCGGGCCTCCTCCACGGTCTTGATGTGCTCCTCCTTCACCCGGCGGCGCAGCTCCTCCACCAGCTCCAGGGCGGTGTCCATGCCGGTGTCCGCCAGGATCAGGGACTCCTCCAGCTCGTCGTAGAAGTCGTCGGTGAGCTCAGAGCCAAAATTGGCAAAAATGTTGATTTTTTTCAGCTTGTCAAAAAAGCCCATAGTGTCGTTCCTTCCTCAAAAGATGGTATTTCCTGCTGTCCCTACAGGATGGGGCGCTTTTGCCGTATCAAGTCCGCGGCGGCTGAGTTTTTCCCGATCCGCTCAGCTGTTCACCTGCTCCCCGCAGTAGGGGCAGAACTGTCCCCACTGGAAGGAGGAGGGCAGTCCCTCCCCGCAGTAAGGGCAGAAGCTGGGGGCGCTCTGGAC
Organism: uncultured Oscillospiraceae bacterium; assembly: GCA_944385165.1. GTDB lineage: Bacteria > Bacillota > Clostridia > Oscillospirales > Oscillospiraceae > Lawsonibacter. The sequence goes on along the minus strand of CALWWF010000093.1, from coordinate 18,033 downwards.
AGACCCTGCGCCGTCTTCGGACGCGTCCGCTAAAATCTGCTCCTGGCTCTGGGAACGCTCCACCGGGGCGCTCTGGCTTTGGGAGTCTCCCGTGCTGGTGGAAAACGCCGTTCCCATCCAGGCAAAAATCAGCTGGACACCAAGCACACAGGCGATGAGCAGGAGCACCATCCCCCCGATGGAGAGCAAGGTGCGCTTTGTCGGTTGGTTCATGGACAGCCTCCTCCTGTTGGCTCTTATCATAGCATATTTTTTGCCGGTTTTATCCCGCAATTGATTGCAAATGCGGCTTCATCGAAGTTTCAGCGCCTTCTCTGCCTCGTTGAGATTGATCGTCAAAATACGGGACACACCTTGTTCCTGCATCGTTACCCCGTACAGCACGTCGGCCTCCTCCATAGTGCCCCGGCGGTGGGTGATGACGATAAACTGGGTCTTATCCGACATGGAGCGCAGATACCGGGCGAAGCGGACCACGTTGTTGTCGTCCAGGGCGGCCTCGATCTCGTCCATGACCACGAAGGGGGTGGGCCGGACCTTCAAAATGGCAAAGTACAGGGCGATGGCCACAAAGGCCTTCTCCCCGCCGGAGAGGAGGGAGAGCACTTTCAGGGCCTTTCCTGGGGGCTGGACCCGGATCTCGATGCCGCAGTTGAGCACGTCCGCCGGGTCCTCCAGCTCCAGGGCGGCCTTGCCGCCGCCGAAGAGTTCCCGGAAGGTCTGACCAAAGGCCTGGTTGATGTTCTGGAACTCCCGGGTGAAGATGGTCTTCATCTCCCCGGTGATCTGGGCGATGACCGCCTCCAGCTCCCCCTTGGCCTTCTCCACGTCGTCCCGCTGGTCGGTGAGGTAGGTGTACCGCTCGTTGACCCGCTGGAACTCCTCGATGGCCCCCACGTTCACATTGCCCAGGGCGGCGATGTTCTTTTTCAGCTCAGCGATGCGGCGGCCGGCCTTGGCCGGGGACTCGATCTCCACCCGCTGGCGCTTGGCTGCCTCGTGGGAGAGCTCATAGGTCTCCCACAGCTTGTCCAGCAGCTGCTTCTCCTCCAGGGAGGCGGCCACCTTCTTCTGCTCCAGGCGGGACACCTCCCCGCTGATGGCCAGCAGCTCCTTATTTTTCTCCTGGCCCTCCTTGGTGGCCTTCACCCGCTCCCCCTCCAGAGATAACTTCTCCTGGTTGAGCTGGGCGATGGTCTGGTTCTGGACCTGATTCTCCTGGCGCAGCTGGGCCAGCTGCGCCTCCTTCTCCCCGATCTCCCGGGTAAAGGCCTCATTTTTTTCCTCATAGTCCCCGATGAGGGCCCGGCTCTGCTCCTGGTCCCCGGCGATGTCGCTGCGCAAGCCCTCCAGCTCCTCCAGGCTCTTGCTGGTGGCCTCCCGCTCCGCCTCCAGGGCGGCCAGGGCGGCGTTGAGCTGGGAGAGCTCCTGGGTGAGCTTCAGGGAGCGCTCCTGCAAGTCGCTCTGGCCCTGGGCCTTGCCCTGGGCCTCGCTCTTCAGGGCGGCGGCCTCCCCCTCCAGCTCCTGGATGCGCTCCCGGGCGGCCTGGGTGTCCGCCTCGATCTCCCCGGAGCGGGCCTTCAGCTGCTCCAGCTCCCCACGCCGGCTCTCCCGCTGGCGCTCCAGGTCCTCTAAAACGCTCCGGCACAGCTTCTGCTCTCCCTGGGCCTTCAAAATGGCGTCTTCCCACTCCCGCAGCTGCCCCTGGGCGGTCTCCACCTCATAGGAGGCGGCCTGGGCCTCCCGGCTGGCGCTCTCCCGCTCCTGGGCCGCCTGGGCCAGCTGCTCCCGCAGCCCCTGGGCCTGGGCGTTCAGCCGCTCCAGCTCGTTGGCCCGGCTCAGGATGCCGGCACTGCGGCTGGCGGAGCCGCCGGTCATGGACCCGCCGGGGTTGAGCACCTGGCCGTCCAGGGTGACAATGCGGAACTTGTAGCCGTACTTCCGTGCCGCGGCGATGGCCGCGTCCAGGTCCTCCATCACCGCCACCCGGCCCAGCAGGTTTGACACCACGTTCCGGTACTGGGGGGCAAACTGGACCAGCCGGTCCGCCACCCCCACAAACCCGGGCTCCCGCGCTAAACTCCCCGCCTCCCGCAGTTCATATGGCCGGATGGAGCTCAGGGGCAGGATGGTGGCTCGGCCCCCGTCCCGGCGCTTTAAGTACTGGATGACCGCCTTGCCGTCCTCCTCCCGGTCCACCACCAGGTTCTGCATGGCGCCGCCCAGGGCGGTCTCGATGGCCACGGTATACTGGTCGGGCACATGGACGAGGCTGGCCACCGGCCCGTGGAGGCCCCTCAGATTCCCCCGCTGGGCCTCCCCCAGCACCAGCTTCACCGCCTTGGAGTATCCTTCGTGGACCTTCTCCATCTCAGAGAGCATTTTGATGCGGGAGTTTAAGGCGTTCTCGTCCATTTGCAGCCGGACGTGGCGCTCCCTGGCCTGGTCGGCCTTCTTTTTCCGGCTGTCCAGGCGCAGGGTGTAGCCGGAGATCACGTTCCGGACGCTGTCCCGCTCCTCCTGGGCCTTTTTCAGCTTCCGGTCCGCCTCCTCCCTGTCTTTCCGGGCGCTCTCCAGCTGCTCCTCCAGCCGGGCGAGCTCCTGGCGCACCGCCCCGTCCCGGTCCAGCACCTCCTGGGCCGCAGCGGCCAGGGCGGAGAGAAGGGCCTTGGCCTGGTGGGCATCGGCGGCTTTCACCGCCTCCTGCCCCCGCAGCTCCTCCAGCTCCTTGGCCAGGGTCCCGGCGGAGCGCAGGGCCTCCTGGGCCTTCCGGTTTTGTTCCTCCGCCCGGTTCCGGGTTTCGGCCAGCTGCTTCTCGATCTCCTGCAATCTGGCGGAGCGCTCGGCGATCTGACCGGACAGGCTGTCCTGGCGGCCCTCCCGCTGCTCCAGCTCCTCCCGGATGCGGGCGGTGTTCTCCTGGTTGTGCTGGATGCTGCTGCGCAGCACCGCCACCGCCGACTCCAGCACCCGGATGGTGGCGTCCCGGCTCTGGATGGCGAAGCGGAGCCGGTCGGCCTCCACTTCCCTCTCCCGCATCTGGGCCGAAAGCTGCTCGGCCTGCCCGAAGCGCTCCTCCACGGCCCGCTCCGCCGCCTCCTTCTGGCCCACGGCCTGTTTGTAGTCGGTCTCCAGCTTGATGTTCCCCGCCCGGATGCGTTCCAGGCTGTCCAGCCATACGGAGATCTCCAGCCCCCGCAGCTCGTCCCGGAGCACCAGGAACTTCTTGGCCTTCTCGCTCTGCTCCCGCAAGGGGGCCACCTGGAGCTCCAGCTCGGCGATCTTGTCATGGATGCGCACCAGATTCTCGTCGGTACGCTCCAGCTTCCGCTCCGCCTCCTCCTTCCGGTGGCGGTAGCGGGAGATGCCGGCGGCCTCCTCAAAGATCTCCCGGCGGTCGGAGGACTTTTGGGAGAGGATCTCGTCGATTTTCCCCTGCCCGATGATGGAATAGCCCTCCCGGCCCAGGCCGGTGTCCATAAACAGCTCGTTGACGTCCCGAAGGCGGACGGAGCGGCGGTTGATGTAGTACTCGCTCTCCCCAGAGCGGTAGTACCGGCGGGTGACCATCACCTCGCTCTCCTCCAGGTCAAACAGGCGGGAGGTGTTGTCCAGCACCAGGGACACCTCAGCGTAGCCGGTCTGCCGCCGCTGCTGGGTGCCGCCGAAGATCACATCCTCCATCTTACCTCCCCGGAGGGTGCGGGTGGACTGCTCCCCCATGACCCAGCGGATGGCGTCAGAAATATTGGACTTTCCGGAGCCATTTGGTCCCACGATGGCGGTGATGTCCTCCCCGAAGGTCAGCACCGTTTTGTCCGGGAAGGACTTAAAGCCTTGAATTTCCAGCGCTTTTAAGTACACACCGCCACTCCTCTCCTTTGATTCCCTCTTGGGCAGAAATTTCCTCCATCCCTTCCGGCACGTCGTTTCCCGCTTCCGAAAGAAAAGCCGGGCATATTGGATAGCATTTTATTCTACCACACCAAGTATGCCATTTCAAGGTACCGGACCGCTCCGCAATTGCCAATTTTGTCAACCGGCAAGACCGGCTGGCAGACGGTGAAACGAAATGAAGGAGCGGGCCGCTCCCGCCTGGAGGACGCACCTTCCGCCCCGGCCCGGCATAGCATGAAGCGATTGGAGGGAACGATTTTGGAAGCGATGGAAACTATGCGTTTCACTGCGGTGGTCCTGGAGGTCCGGTGCTGCCAGCTTCTGGTCTGCGACTGCTGCACCCGGCAGCAGGTCTTAGTGAACACGGACCAGGCCTGCTGCTTCTCCCGGGGCGATTGCGTACAAATCGAGCACAGCGGGGCCATGACCGCCAGTCTGCCGCCCCAGGTCAGCGCCATCCGCATCACCCGCATCTGCCGCTGATCTTACGGCTCTCCGCCAGGAGGGCCCTACTTACCCCAGCCCCGGCTGGAGATCTTTCTCACACGAGGTGTTTCAACATGCACAGCTCTTCCCAGGCCCCTGCCGCCATCGCCCACATCTCCGGCGGGCCGGGCGCCTCTCTCTCCGGGATCGTCTCCTTCTTTCCCCAGGAGCGGGGCACCCTTGTCACCGCCCAGATCCACGGTCTTCCCCATGAGGACGGCCCCTGCTCCGCCCGGGTCTTTGGGTTTCATATCCATGAGGGCGGCTCCTGCACGCCTCCGGATTTTGAAGACGCCGGCGGGCATTATGACCCGGAGGGGTGTCCCCATCCCCAGCACGCCGGGGACCTGCCGCCCCTGTTCGGCTGCGGAAGCGACGCCTATCTCAGCGTGCTCACCGACCGCTTTACAGTGCCGGAGGTCATTGGCCGCACTGTGGTCATCCACAGCGACCCGGACGATTTTTCGTCCCAGCCCTCCGGCCATGCGGGCGCGCGGATCGGCTGCGGCGTGATCCGGGCCTTCTGACCGGCGGCGGAGACTCTCTGGGGGCGGTCTTTTTCATAAACTGAGGCCCGCGGCGTCTGCCGCGGGCCGCTGCTTTCTTATAGTTTCAATCCCCGGTACCGGTTAAAGCAGGCAAAGATCTCCTGCCTTCTGGGCCGCGCCAGGAAGGCCACGCTGGACCGGCTCTCGCACAGGGCCTCCAGGTTTTGCTGCTGGATCAGCTCTTCCAGCCCGTCCACCACCTGCCGCAGCGTCTTCTTTCCGTCCAGCAGATGCCTCTGGGCGTAGATCATACAGTACCCCAGAGCGGCCGCCTGCTCGCCGTCGGATAGCTGCTCCACTGCCCTCAGGTCGATGGTCTCCCGGTTGAGGGACACCCCGTCCCGGCCCAGGGTCTTGAGCTTGATCCGCTCCCCGCTGCGAAATTCCTGGGAGGCTTTGGGCCGCCGGTCAAAGTCCGGCTCTCCGGCCGGCTCCAGGGCCGGACTGCCCACGGGAAAGGCCCGGGCCTCCTCCTTGGCGTGGGCGGTGATGTCTCGGGGCACATACCGGTCCATCTGGATGATGTGGTCGGCAACGTGGAAATATGCGCCGGAACTCCCCGCCACCAGGATGGTGGAGACGCCGAAGCGGTCGTACAGCTCCCGGACCCGGTCGATCAGCGGGGTGATGGGCTCCATATCCCGGTGGACCACCCGCTGCATCAGCTCGTCCCGGATCATGAAGTTGGTGGCGCTGGTGTCCTCGTCCATGAGGAGCATCCGGGCCCCCGCCTCCATGCTCTCCACCACGTTGGCCGCCTGAGAGGTGCTGCCGCTGGCGTCCTGGGTGACAAAGGCGGCGGTATCCTTGCCGTTGGGCAGATCCTTGATGAACATGGAGATGTCCGTGCGCCGGATGCTCCGGCCGTCCTCGGCCCGGATCTTCACGGCGGTCTCGTCGGTGATGACGTACTCCCGGCCGTCCCCCGCCACATGGTTGTACACCCCCAGCTCCAGGGCCTTCAGCAGGGTGGACTTCCCGTGGTAGCCGCCCCCCACGATCAGCGTGATTCCCTTGGGGATCCCCATTCCGGTGATTTCCCCCCGGTGGGGCAGCTCCAGAGTCACCGCCATCTCCTTGGGGGACTGAAAGGCTACGCCCCCCTTCATGGGGCGGGAGGAGACGCCGGACTCCCGGGGCAGCAGGCTTCCGTCCGCCACAAAGGCGCACAGGCCCAGCTGCGGCAGTTTTTCCCGGATATACTGCTGGTCCTCCGCCAGGTCGGCCACCCCTTGCAGCCGTTTCCCGTCCAGGTTGGGATACAGCAGGGACGCCTTCACGCACCGGGGCAGAAAGTCAAACAGGATCTTCTCCAGCTCCCGGGCGTTGATGGTCCGGCCATTGGCGGGAAAGCCCACCTCCAGGCGCAGCAAAACATCGCCGCTCTCCGGGTCCAGGCGGCAGGCGGTGCGCTCCAGCACCTCCGGGCCGCAGCGGCTGATGGAGATCAGTCCGCTCTGCCCGGAGCCCTTGGCCTGGAAGGAGACCTGGGCCGCCTGCCGCCCAAACTGGCGGGTCAGTTCGTCCTGAAGGGCAATGCGCTGGCAGGGCGTCTGATACAGTTTTCGGGGAAAGGCCGCCGTTTTTCCGCTGACATGGATGCTCAGCTTGGAGGGGGCGGCGAAGGGGTCCCCCTGGACGTGGTCGATGGACAGCACATACCCCGGGAACTGATACGCTCCTCTGGTATCTTTATAGGCCGGATAGCTTCTCCGGTCAATCCGGGCCAGTAGGTCTTTTAACTGGGTCGACGTCTGCATGGCGCTTCTCCTCTCCTTCTTGTTCGTTTCCTGTCTCCTATATCTATATCAGGAACTTCAGTTTGCATTTTTCCCATTCTCCCTCCGGCGATAGAATAGCACAAAAGAGCCGGGAGAACAACCGAACGGCGGGGCCTGCCCTTTGCTTGGGGCAAAACACAGCCCCGCCTGATCCGCACAGCGGGAGCGCTGTGTTCGGACCGGCAGGGCCGTACTCCGGGACCGCCCCGGTCCCGGGATATTTTCCTTGCTCACCAGACAAAGTGGGAGTTGTCGGCCTCCCCGTTGTCGATCAAAAGATCCTGGGCCGTCATGGACCGGTTGACAACCGTCACAAAATAGGCCCACTCGGCGATCTCCTCCACCGCGGCCCATTTGGGAAGCATGGTCTCCGCCATGACCTGCTTCCACAGCTCCGGGTTTTGGATCACATGGTCGTTCATCTGGGTCAAAACACCGCCGGGGGACAAGCTGTTGGAGGTCGCCCCATAGGCCGCCACCCGCAGGGCGGTATTCTTCATATAGGCCACCATCCCGCCCTTGCTGGCGGCATATTCGGGGAATTCCGAGCCCGTCCGGGCGCTGGCCGAGGCAATGAACAGCACGCTTTTGATTTTGTCCTGCATGGCATACTGCTCCGTGACCCGGATCGTGCCCTTGAGGTTGACGTCAATGTCCCTGCCGGAATTCTGTACCCCGGCGTTGTTGATCAAAATCTCCACGTCCGCAACCTCCGGAAGCGGGTCGGAGAGGATGTCAGCCTGCACATGGGTGTACCCGTCGCCGGAGAGGGAGGCCGGCTCCCGATCGATCCCGGTGACGCAGTGCCCGCAGGCGAGGAATTTCTGGGCGATGGCCCGCCCGATCCCCCGGCTGGTCCCTGTGATCAATACGTTCATACCAAGGCCAGCTCCTTCCGCTTCCGATAGTCCAGGTACTCCTTCCCCACCTGCTCCCTCTGCCACTTTTGGCAAAGCCGGTACCCGGCGGCGGTAAACAGGACCTCGCAGAGCAGCTCCATCAGCATCCCGGTGAACGCACAGGTCAGGCACTGCACCAGCGACCACCCGAAGAAGGAGTGGCTGACCAGCAGGGCAAACACCAGGTTGTCCGTAAACTGTCCCACCGCCGTGGAGATGGAGGAGCGGGAGATGTAGGCTACCAGACCGTTCGGATTCTTCCGAAAGGCCGAACCCACCAGATAATTTAAAAAGTTGTTGACAAACGAGGACGCCAAGAAGGCCACGGTGCTCCCCGCCAGCACATACCAGGTCCCGCCAAAGGTGTTGTCCAGGGCGCTGTTCAGCAGCGCCTCGCTTCCCGGGACGTAGGATTCCCCCCAGACGCCGGGGACCTGGCTGCTGATGAAAAACAGCAGACAGAACGCCAGATTGATCAATATTGCCAGCACCGAGATCTCCGTGGCGCCTTTGGGGCCAAAGTGTTTGGTAATCATGTCCATGGCCAAAAATGCGAACCAGGAGACCAGAATCCCGCAGTCCAGCGCCAGCCAGTCAAAGGGCAGGGCCAGGCTTTTATTGGCCAGCAGGTTCATGGAGAACACTGCCAGGACGAACATCGTCACCACCACAGTGGGAACAGATCGCAGCAGAAGCCGGAATTCATACAGCTCTTTTCTCAGTCTTTCCATGTGGATTCAAAGCACCCTTTCCGTATGTGAAAACAGCGCCCATCCTCCAGCACAACAAAAAAGGGCGCAGCTGCGCCCATCTGTTCCATAGTTTTGTTTACAGACAGGATGGTCTCGAACTGTCTCATTGAATTTGTTTCATAGTATAACAGATTCTGCGGAGATTGCAAGAGGGCGCGGCTATTTTGTCCCGCCGGCCGCAAAAATTCTCCCCCGCCTGGGCGGCTTTCCCACAGTACGGCTCAGGACACTCCCAGCTCTTTCAGCCTTCCCCCGTCCAGGATGGCCACCATCCCCCGGGACAGCTTCACCATGCCCTCGTTCTGGAAATAGCGCAGCATCCGGGTGATCACCTCCCGGTGGGAGCCCAGGTGGTTGGCGATGGTCTCATGGGTGATCTTCAGCTGGTTCGTCCCCTCGATGGCGGCCTCCTCCAGGAGAAAGGCCGCCAGGCGCTTGTCCAGACTCTTCCACATGATCTGCTCCATCAGCCACATGACCTCGGAAAACCGGTCGGCCATCAGCTCGCCCGTGTAGTTGGCCACCGGAGCAGACTCCTCCATAAGCCGCTGATAGACCTCGGGGGGAATGACCCAGAACTGGGTCTCCTTCTCGGCCTCAATGGTCACCTCAAACTGGATGGAGCGCAGGATGCAGGAGGCGGAAAAGAGACACATATCCCGGTCAAACAGGCGGTACAGGGTGATTTCCCGCCCCTCTGGGGAGAGGATATAGGCCCGGAGCTGCCCCGATTTCACCAGAAGAAGCCCAGTGCAGTCCATGTCCCCATTGTGCAGAACCGTCCCTCTGGGCACAGTGCGGAGCATCAGGCTCTCCAGGAGCCGGTCCCGCTGGTCCTGCCGGAGCTGATCCCAGATAGGAAAATAATCCGGAAACGTCATCCTGTATCCCTCCTTGCGGTATGTTTAGTATAGGAAACCGGCCAGGCGCTGTCAACTGCCCTGCATGCCAGGGATTTTTCTTCACGATGCGGCGCCGTCTCAGAAAACCAGCGGGCTTGGGGCCAGCCAGACAAAATGGAACTGAACTGTTATCCTAGGCCTTGTTTGAAAATTGGAAATGTGCGCAACGACGGGGGATTTCTCATGCATGGAGATTCCCGCTAACCCAGCTCACCGGCCTGAATGCGGCGTTTCAAATCCAGCACCTTTTCTTCTATCCTTGCCATGGTTTCCAAAAAGGCTCTGTCCCCTTTGCTGCTGGGATCCTCCAGCCCCCAGTCCTCCCGGTGCGCGCAGGGCAGGGTTGGACACTGGACGTTGCAGCCCATGGTGACCACAATGTCTACCGGCGGCAGCTGGGAGAGCAATTTGCTGTACTGGCTCTCCTCCATGTCCACGCCGTAGACCCGCTTCATCAGGCGCACCGCGTCGGGGTTAATGTGCGGCTTCGTCTCCGTCCCGGCGGAAAAACTCTCAAACACATCGCCTGCCAGCTTTCTGCCCAGGGCCTCCGCCATCTGGCTGCGGCAGGAGTTGTGGACGCAGACAAAGGCCACCTTGGGTTTTTTTCGGTTGGCTGCCGAGAAGGGACAGCGCTTGCCGATGCATTGGTTGTTCTGACCGCTGTAGGAACAGACGGGAACCGTCCGCACCATCTCCACTCCCAGATGCTCCCGGACAAAGTCCACGGCGGCCAGGATGGCCAGAAAGGAGTCCCGCTTGCAGCAACGGGGGCCGCCCACCTTGCCGATGCTGTCCAGGGCGCGGGCGGTCATCTGATTGCTCAGACCCCAGGGCTCCTGGGCCAGCGGAGTGGACGCCGTGGCGATGGCCAGAAACTGCCCCGCGCTGACCCCCGCCCCGCAGGCGCCCCAAAAGCCGCAGGCCCCGCCGGGGACCGATTTGCCCCGACTATACATCTCCCCCAGGGCGTCCTCTAAATCAAGGGAGCCGCCTGCGTTCTTATAGGCGGTGAGCAGGGCCGCTCCCACCATCACATGGTGCTCCGGGCCGTGCATGTGACAGAAGGGCAGGCCCATCATCTTGCGCACGATGGCGATGGGATCGGCGGAGGTCTCGGAGCGGCACAGGCCGAAGATGCTATCCATGCCCTGGGTGTGGCAGTCATTGCACACATAGTGGCCGCCCACACACCGGGTCTTGCTGGGCTCCTTCTTGTGACAGACAGCGCACTCCATCTCCTCGTCCCGGACCAGGTATTCCAGGGGCGCCCTGCAGATCAAACACTCTTCCATGTTGTGTTTCCCTCCTGTCTCCGGCGCCGCCCTTACTGTCTGGGAGGCTGCACACCTTTGCGGCAGATCTCCTGGATCTCCCCATAGAATCTGCGGGCGTTCTCCAGATCTTCCTGATTGGGGCGGCCCTTGGCAATACCACCCACTAGCCGAAAGGGGCCGAAGGTATCGTAACCCTTGCAGCTAAATTCCCCCAGCACGGGACAGTTCTTCTCCTTGGCGATTTCTGCCATGGCTCTGCTTCCGGTGCCCCGGACGCCGCCGTAAGTATAGACAAAAAATACAGGTTTTCCTTTGGGCAGATACTGCCGGGCAAACTCCACCACCGATTTCTGGAATTCAAAGCCATAGATGCCCGAGGCAAACCCGATGCAGTCATAGTCCTCCAGCCGGACAGCCTGGCGGGTGGTAACGTCAATCAGGTCCATCTCCCCCTCCTCAGCCATGGCCTCCAGGACTTTTCGCGTGTTCCCATGGTGGCGGGAGTAGTAGCACACAGCGGTTTTCATCCCCCGTCTCCTCCTTTCCGCTTGTCATCATCCATCATCCGGCAAGGAACCCCGCCGGATGCGTTCGATTGTGGTTTTCCTTCTTCAGTCCGCGTCCTCATCCAGAGCCTCCACCAAAAAACTCACCGGGCGGAAACCGTCGTTGCAGGAGAGCATGGCGGATCTGGGATTTTTCATCCAGCCGCCGTAAAAATTTTCTCCCCCGTGGCTCAGGGCCAGCACGAAGGGCGAGAGGGTGTCCCAGGCGCTCTGGCAGAACCCCTCCGGCTTCTCCCAGCCGTTGGCAAGAAAGACCTGCCCCTCCTCCATCCCGCAGGCGTGGTCCATAGGGTTCTCATACCGGGCCATCAGGTCCCGGTACCGGGTGATGCGCATGACGGTGATCTTACACTTTTTCATATGATGATCCCCTCGCAGTGGTCGATCTCGTGCTGGATGATCTGGGCCGTCCAGCCGGTGAAGGTTTTCCAGCGCTCTTGGAACCGCTCGTTCTGCCAGCGCACCTTGATGGACCTCCACCGCTTGGCCGGGCGCACGCCGCTCAGGGAGAGGCACCCCTCCTGCGCCTGGTAGGGTCCGGATTTTTTGACGATCTCCGGATTGAACATGACCAGATACGTCCCCTCGTTGTCAAAGGCGATGATGCGCTTGCTGACGCCGATCATGTTGGCCGCCATGCCTACGCAGCCATCCCGGTGGTGCTCCAATGTCTCCAGCAGGTCTGCGGCGATTGGCAGATCGTCCGGTGTGGCCGGCTCCGCTTTCCGGGCCAAAAATTCCTCATCTCTACAGATTTCACGAATCATGCTGGTCCTCCTTGTGCAATGTGCGGCCGCCGCCATGGCCCCGGCCCTCCGGTTCCAGCGCCGCCAAAAGCCCGGCGGCAAATGCTCTGTGTCCCTGCCGGGTGAAATGGACCCCGTCATAGGCCAGAGAAACGCCCCACTCCCCCGCGTCGGCAAACAGGATGCCAAGCCGCCGGGCCAGGGTCCGGCAGTACCCGGCAAAGATTTTGGAGCTGTCAATAAGATTTCGGTCCGGTACCCATTCGCCCGGGGCCATGGGCGGCGGCGCCAGCAGCAAGATCTGGCGGCGGTCCAGCGGCATCTGGGAAAGGAGCCGCTCCAGTTTTTCTGCCGCGGTCTCCGGGCTGCGGCCCTGAAGCAGATCGTTGGTGCCCAGCATCAGGATCAGCAGGTCCATATCTGCCGGGAAAGCCGGCGCCGTCTCAGGGATCTCCCGGCCATTCTCCCCCATGTTGCACACTGTCCAGCCGGTTTCCCCAGCCAGAATATCCACCCAGCGGCTGTCCGCCTCATACCGGCCGCCCAGCCAGGAGCGGGGATCGTAGCCAAAGGTGTTGGAATCGCCAAAACACACCGCCTTCATCCGCTTCCTCCTTCTCTCATTTACCGCCTGCTTTTGCAAGCTGCTCCGTTTTTCCGCTTTTGTTTGTATTATACCACAGAAATCCGACCGCTGTCTGTCCATTTCTTTTCGCTCTGTGTTTTTTGGACCGGTTAGACCTTGTTTGAAAATTGGAAACGTGTCCAACAGCGAGGGATTTTTCGCCAGACAAGGCGATTTGACCCGGCAATCCTCGGTGGATTGCAAGGAAAATCAACGCAGTATGGCGGGAAAGACCCGTTGCTTTGGCATGTTGACATGTTTCAAACAAAGTCTAGGGACTGTGCCGCCTCCAGGCGCAATTGTGTCAGGAAGTTCTTTCTAAAGGGCGGCCGATGTGATATAATAAATCAGCCAATGAGGAGGAACAGACCACGGGAAACCCGCGGTGCTGTAGAGGCGGGCTCCGGGAGCCGCGGCCCCGGCAGCATCCGGCAGGGCCCGGATGGCCTTGGCCAGATTATACAGAAAGGGGCATTCAAATTGGGATTTTTGACCGACGCGATGATCTTTGCCATTTCCGCCCACGGCGAAGCTGTGCGAAAAGGAGACGGCTCGCCGGCCATTCTCCACGCTATGGAGGCCGCCGCCGTGGCCGCATCCCTGACCCATGACCAGGAGGTGCTGGCCGCCGCCGTGCTCCACGACACAGTGGAAGACACCCAGGCGGAATTGGAGGAGATCCGCACCCGCTTTGGGGAGCGGGTCGCCGCTCTGGTGGGGGCGGAGACTGAAGACAAGATGCGCCATCTGCCCCCCGACCAGAGCTGGCGGGTGCGCAAGGAGGCGGCCATTGCCGGCCTGCGCGCGGCGGAGGACCCCGGCGTGGCAGTTGTGACGCTGGGGGATAAGCTGTCCAATTTGCGGGCCCTTTCCCGGAGCAAGAGAGAAAAGGGCGGCGCCATGTGGGAAGCCTTTCACCAGAAAGACCCGGAGCAGCACCACTGGTACTATCGGACCATAGCCGAAGTGCTCTCCCCCCTGGCGGGCACAGCCGCCTGGCAGGAATATGACTGGCTGATCCGCCAGGTCTTTGAGGAGACCGGGCCGGAGCACAACACCGCCCCACAGGAGACGGGGGAGTAAGGAGAGAGATATATGAACGCAATCACGGAAAACAACACCTTGACCGTCGCCCTGTCTGGGCGCATCGACTCCAGCAACGCCTCCGCTGTTGAGGCGGAGGCCATGGAGCTGCGTGAGAAACACCCCCACAGCGGTCTGATCCTGGATCTGAAGGATTTGACTTACATATCCAGCGCCGGGCTGCGGGTCGTGCTACGCCTGAAAAAGCTGGAGCCGGATCTGAAGCTGACCAACGTCTCCGCAGAAGTTTACGAGATCCTGGACATGACCGGTTTCGCCGAGATGATGCCGGTGGAAAAGGCCTACCGGACCCTCTCCATTGAGGGCTGTGAGGTGATCGGGCGGGGCGCCAACGGCACCGTCTACCGCATCGACAAGGACACGGTGGTAAAGGTCTACCGCAGCGCCGACTGCCTGCCGGATGTACAGCGGGAGCGGGAGCTGGCCAGAAAGGCCTTTGTGCTGGGCATCCCCACCGCCATTCCCTACGACGTGGTCAAGGTGGGGGACAGCTACGGGTCGGTATTCGAGCTGCTCAACTCCCGCTCCTTCTCCAAGCTCATCGCCGCCGATCCGGCGGGGGTGGACACCTATGTGGACCTGTATGTGGACCTGATGAAGAAGATGCACAGCACCCATGTCAAACCTGGGGAGATGCCGGAGATGAAGAACATCGCCCTGGACTGGGTCAGCTTCCTCCGGGACTATCTGCCCGCCGGCCAGGCGGAAAAACTGGTGGCGCTGGTGGAGGCCGTGCCGGAACGGGACACCCTGCTCCACGGAGATTACCACACCAACAACATCGTCATGCAGAACGACGAGGTGCTCATCATCGACATGGACACCCTGTGCGTGGGACACCCCATTTTTGAGCTGGCCTCCATGTACCTGGGGTTCGTGGCCTTCGGGGAGCTGGACCCCAATGTGACCCTCAATTTCCTGAAGCTGCCCTTTGAGACCGCTGTGCTCTTCTGGAAAAAGGCGCTGGCCAAATACCTGGACAGCCAGGACCCCCAGCGGGTCCGGGAGGTGGAGGAAAAGGCCATGGTCATCGGCTATGCCCGCCTGATGCGCCGCACCATCCGGCGCAGCGGCTTTGACACCGAGGACGGCCGGGCTGTGATCGCCCTGTGCAAAAGCCGCCTGGCGGACCTGCTGGGCCGGGTAGACACCCTGGATTTTTAAAGAGGTCACTCCGGAGTGGGTCAAATGCAGCAACGACACAGGCGGGAAGGAGGCGGCGCGTATGATGTATAACCCCCAGTTGGAGACGTTTCTCCAGGTGGCGGACGCAGGGAGCTTCAATAAGGCGGCGGAGGAGCTGTTCATCACGCCGCCGGCGGTGATCAAGCAGATCACCGCCCTGGAGTCCAGCCTGGGCCTCAAGCTCTTCCTCCGCAGCCCTCGGGGGCTGCAGCTTACGGAGGCGGGCAAGTCCATCTACCGGGACGCCCAGTATGTCATCCAGTACTGTAAAGACTCGGTGGTGCGGGCCAAGAACGCCGCTGAGGAGGGGGACAAGGTCATCCGCATCGGCACCTCCCCCATGACGCCGGGACAGTTTCTGCTGGATCTGTGGCCCCGGCTCCATCAGCACTGCCCGGACATCAAGTTTCAGCTGATCCCCTATGAAAACACCCCGGAAAACGCCCGGGAGATCCTTAAGAACTTAGGACAGAACATCGACATCGTGGCGGGGCCCTTTGACCAGCGGGCCCTGGAAGTCTGGCAGTGCTCCGCTCTGGAACTCTCACGGGAGCCTATCCGGTGCGCCATGTCCATCTACCACCCCCTGGCCGCCAAGGAGGGTCTGACGGTGGAGGACCTCCACGGGGAAAATGTCCTGCTGATCCGCCGGGGGTGGAACCACTACCTAGACCAGATGCGGGACGACCTGTGGCGGGACCGTCCACAGATCCACATCGTGGACTTTGACTTCTTCAGCATCCATGTGTTCAACCAGTGTGAAAACTCCAGGGACATCATGATGACCATCGACAACTGGAAGAATGTCCATCCCCTGCTGAAGACTGTTCCGGTGAACTGGAATTACACCATTCCCTTCGGCCTGCTCCACTCCCCCAAGCACTCGGCTACAGTAAAACGGTTCCTCAAAGCGGTTCGGACGGTATACGAGTTATAATAAAATGGACCTGTCGGAGTTTTAAAAAGCAGAATTGTTTCCCAGACGCTCAAAAGAGGTTTGTATCGCGAACGATACAAACCTCTTTTTGCAGTAAACAGGATATTCCCCAACGGCAGATGGCGAAGGATAGGCCGGCGGTCTCTCCACAAAATTTACGCAGATTTGACGCCCCTGGGATAGATACCGCCATCCCCAAAGAGTATGCTATGGTTGGATTGATTTGCGTATTTAGAAGCGCAGCGGCATATTTCAAACGCTCTTTCCGTTGGCGGTTCGCATCCCGTGCGGGCCGCGCTTCAAGAGCGCACTGGGAGGTCAGTTGTGATGGGCGAACTTTTGTCGCTGATAGCAGCCGCGGCAGGTGTGATGATCCTGATGCTCGCCGCCATCCTGCTGGTGCGCCGGCGGATGCAGCGGGGAGAGCTCGTTCAAGCCACGGTGCACCGGGTGGACCTGGAGGATCCCGATGCCTGCGGCGCTGTTTCCGTTATGCTCACCTACACCTTTCTCTGGCAGGGGCAGACCCTGGAGATCCGCCAGCGGCCCCGCCGGGGGATCCTGCCGCCCCGGGAAGGGGAGCGGCAGGAGATGCGCTGGGATGCCGCCAGCCGCCGTCTGCGGGAGCTGCCCTCCGGCCGCTCCCTGGTGATGCCCATTTTGATCTACGCTTTTGTATTCTCCGCGCTGACAGTCGCCGCCGGCTTTGCCGTGGCCTTCGTCCAGTCAATGGCCGTGACGTGGATCTTTCCGGTCTTTGCCCTGGAGGCGGCAGGCTTTTTGGCCGTCGTTCTCTGGATCACCCGGCGGAAAAACCGAACCTTCCAAAAGCAGGTGGAGTCCGGTATTCTCCAGCCGGTGCGGGCGGAATTTCAGGGCTGTGTCCGCCGGACGGATGACGACGGCTCTTTTAACGTGCCGGTCTACCAGTGCCTTTGGAACGGCCAGACCTTCCGCCTGGAGATCGGCCGCGGGCGGCGTCCATACCGCCTTGGCGACATGGTCACCCTCTACCGGGACCGGCGGGACGGCAGCGTGGTGGAGGCCCCAAGGTCTGCTGCCCGGCGCGCCAGGCCCTCTGAGCGGGGTGTCCACGCATGAGGCGGAGACATATCCATGCTTCCGCCCGGCGCCGCTCCGCCGGCCGGAGGGAACTGCATGAGAGGCGGACCGGAAACTGTATGACTTGTACGCCTTTGAACTGTGAGGAAAGGGGGAACGCTGTGTGGAGCTCTGGCTTTTCCTGCTGCCCTATATCGCCATAGGGGCCGTTCTTGCCCTGATCATCTTTCCCGTCGCACTGTTTTCCTGGGTAAAAAAGCGGCTGAGGGCCCGGCGCTGGAAGCCTGTCACCACCACGGTCCTGAGGATTGAGGCCATTGACCCGCCGATCGGTAAGGATACGGTCGGCCCCCGAATATATCGGCTGGATCTGGTCTTTGCCTGGCAGGGCCTCGACTGGCACCGGACCTGGTCCTTTCCTCGAACCTACAATCTTCCCCAGGTGGGAGACAAACTCTCCCTGCTCTATGATCAGAAGGGGGAGCAATTCCAGCTGCTGCCGGACCCGGAAGAAACGCGAAAGATTGCCCGCCTCCGGCGGCGGCTGCTCCTCCTGCTCATCCTCGTGCTGGCGCTGGCCGTCCTGGCGGCGCCGCTCCTGACATGGCTTTCTGCCAGGACGCAGTGGATCTTCTCGGCACTTTTGATCTTCCTCTATTTCCTGTTGAGAGCTGGCCGCCGGCGCCGTCTGAACCGGCGTATCGAGGAGGGGGAACTGCGCCCCATCTCCGCCGTGGTCCAGGGCTTTCGGGCGGACCAGGAGGGAGATGTCTACGCCTATTGCCGGGTCGTCGTCCACGGTAAAGAGCGGGAGGTGACCTTGCCAAATATCTGGAGCAGGCACTACACGGTGGGCCAGCGGGTGACCGTGTACCTGGATCCTGAGACCGGAGAGGTCCAGGCTGCTCCCGTCGGTCGTGGCGGGAGCGGCTTCATCTGGTTCATTCTGATCGTGTCGTTTTTCCTGATCGGGGCTCTCCCCGCATTTCTGCACCTTCTATGAGACAGAAAACCGCCTCAAAACTGATGTTTTGAGGCGGTTTTTGGTCCGAGTGGGGAGACTCGAACTCCCGGCATCTTGCTCCCAAATGTGTGTCGCAACCTTCAGCCGGCACTTTTCCGTCCTCTTTGGCCCTTTCCTCTGCTTGGGCGGTTCCTCTTTAACACTCTTTTGCCCTGCTTGTTTCAAGAAACCCTTTCGTCTTTTGGGATTTGTGTGGGATTGGATTCTGTGTATTAAAAGATGTTCCGCCCGGTTTGAGGGGG
>CALWWF010000092.1 GCA_944385165.1 uncultured Oscillospiraceae bacterium | reverse complement strand
CGCCTGCTCCGTTTCCCATTCAAGCCTACGGGCTTGAATGGGGGCCCTTTAATTTAAAATCCTCGGGCGAAATGAATTCGCCCTGCGGAAATTCTCCGCTTCGCTCCGAATTTACGTTTCTTTTTAGTGGTACGGCACGCACTGAGATCTATGCGCTTTCACTACCCATCTCTCATACGATCTGTTTCTCCGATGAAGCAAAAATTTAATGTCACTGGTATGACCTGCGCCGCCTGCTCCGTTTCCCATTCAAGCCTATGGGCTTGAATGGGGGCCCTTTAATTTAAAATCCTCGGGCGAAATGAATTCGCCCTGCGGAAATTCTCCGCTTCGCTCCGAATTTACGCCGCTTCCGCGGCGCGGGGGACGCCGTGCGTCCCCTGTGGGCGGAGCATCGATTTCTGAAAGTGAGTGTTTCTCCGATGAAGCAAAAATTTAATGTCACTGGCATGACCTGCTCCGCCTGCTCCGCCCATGTGGAGAAAGCGGTAAACAAACTGGATGGGGTGCGCAAGGCGGAAGTCAGCCTGATGACCAACTCCATGAACGTGGACTACGACGAGAACGCCCTCTCCCCCAACGAGATCATCCAGGCGGTGGTCCATGCGGGCTACGGGGCCTCTCTGCCCCAGAAGGCTGGGGACGCGGCCCAAACCAAGGCGGAGCGGCCGGAGGCCCAGATGGAGGCGGAGCTCTCCTCCATGAAGCACCGCCTCATTTGGTCTTTCGTGTGTCTGATCCCCCTCTTCTATATTTCCATGGGCCACATGTTCGGCGCTCCCCTCCCAGGCTTTCTCACCGGGCTGGAGAACTCCGTGGCCTTCGGCCTGACCCAGCTGCTGCTCACCCTGCCCATCATGTACATCAACGACAAATATTACCGGGTGGGGTTCAAGACCCTGGCCCATTTGGGGCCTAATATGGACTCCCTCATCGCGGTGGGCTCCTCCGCCGCGGTGATCTACGGCATCTTCGCCATCTACCAGATGGGCTACGGCCTGGGCCACGGGGACTGGGCCCTGGTGGAGCAGTACCACATGGATCTGTACTTCGAGTCCGCCGGCATGATCCTCACCCTCATCACCCTGGGCAAGTATCTGGAGACCCGCTCCAAGGGCAAGACCAGCCAGGCCATCACCCGGCTCATGGACCTGGCCCCCAAGACCGCCAATGTCCTGCGGGGCGGGGTGGAAGTGGAGATCCCTGTAGAGGAGGTCCAGGTGGGGGACCAGATCGTGGTCCGGCCCGGAGCATCCATTCCCGTGGACGGGGTCATTGTGGAGGGAACTTCCGCCGTGGACGAGTCCGCCCTCACCGGGGAGTCCCTCCCTGTGGACAAGGGCCCCGGCGACCCGGTGACTGCCGCCACCCTCAACAAGTCCGGCTCCTTCACCTTTGAGGCCAAACGGGTGGGCGAGGACACCACCCTGGCCCAGATGATCCGCCTGGTAGAGGAGGCCTCCTCCTCCAAGGCTCCCATCGCCAAGCTGGCGGACAAGGTGGCCGGTGTATTCGTGCCGGTGGTCATGGCCATCGCTGCCGTCACTGCCGTGGTCTGGTTCTTTGCCAGCGGTTATGACATCACCAAAGCCCTCACCACCGGCGTGGCCGTGCTGGTCATCTCCTGTCCCTGCGCCCTGGGTCTTGCCACCCCTGTGGCTATCATGGTGGGCACCGGCAAGGGGGCGGAGAACGGCATCCTCATCAAGTCCGCCGAAGCTCTGGAGACCCTGCACTTGGTGGACACTGTGGTGCTGGACAAGACCGGCACCCTCACCCAGGGCAAACCAGTGGTCACCGACGTACTCCCCGCCAAGGATATGGACGAGGAGGGTCTGCTGATCCTGGCCGCCTGCCTGGAGACCCCCTCGGAGCATCCCCTGGCCGCCGCCATCGTGGAGGAGGCCCGCAGGAAACATCTCCCCACCACCTCGGTCCACGGCTTCACCGCCCTCCACGGCCGGGGTGTCCGGGCCACGCTGGGGGACCGCACATGCATGGGCGGCAACCTGGCGATGATGGAGGAGGCCGGCGTGGACCTGGGGGACTTCCCCCAAAGAGCGGAGGAGCTGGCCGCCCAGGGCAAGACCGCCCTCTACTTTGCGGATGAACACAAGGTGCTGGGCCTCATCGCCGTAGCCGACACCCCCAAGCCCACCAGCGCCGCCGCGGTGGCCGCCTTCCGGCAGCTGGGTCTGGACGTGGTCATGCTCACCGGCGACAACCAGCGCACCGCCGACGCCATCGGCAAAGAGCTGGGGGTCACCCAGGTCATGGCCCAGGTGCTCCCCCAGGACAAGGAGCGCAAGGTGAAGGAGCTTCAGGACCAGGGCAAGAAAGTTGCCATGGTGGGGGACGGCATCAACGACGCCCCCGCCCTGGCCCGGGCCGACGTGGGCCTGGCCATCGGGGCAGGCACCGACGTGGCCATTGAGAGCGCGGACATCGTGCTGATGAAGTCCGACCTGCTGGACGCGGTGGCGGCGGTGGAGCTGAGCCGGGCCACCATTCGGAACATCAAGGAGAACCTGTTCTGGGCCTTCTTCTACAACTCCATCGGCATCCCCCTGGCCGCCGGCGTGTTTTACGCCCTGGGGATCACCGATTTTATGCTCAACCCCATGTTCGGTGCCGCGGCCATGAGCCTGAGCTCCGTGTGCGTGGTATCCAATGCCCTGCGCCTGCGCTTCTTCAAGAGCAAATTCCGCACCCAAGCGCCTCAGTACCAGCAATCTGAGAACGTCCCCGGCCAAGCCGCCGGTGATGATAACGGCGCCGCTCCCGTGGGCACGTCCTGCCCCCAGAGCTGCCCGGTCAATCTGGAAGAAAGCACCCAAACCAATGAAACCAATGAAGGAGGAATTACAGCTATGACAAAGACCCTGAACATCGAAGGTATGATGTGCGCCCACTGCGTGGCCCATGTGGAGAAGGCCCTGTCCGCTCTGGGCGGCGTGACCTCCGCCAAGGCGGACCTGGAGAACAAGTGCGCCACCGTCACCCTGGCCGCCCCCGTCTCCGACCAGGAGCTGAAGGACGCGGTGACCGAGGCCGGCTATGAGGTGGTGTCCATCCAGTGAAGGCGGACCACACCCAGGTCACCCGCCTGCTGAAGACCGCCCGGGGGCAGATCGACGGCATCCTGAAAATGATCGAGGAGGACCGCTACTGCCTGGACGTGTCCAACCAGCTCATGGCCACCCAGTCCATTTTGAAAAAGGCCAACCGCATGGTGCTCAAGGCCCACATGGATTGCTGCGTGCGGGAGGCCGTGGAGAGCGGGGACCCGGAGGAGAAACTCCATGAACTAGCGGTCCTTATGGACCAGCTGGCGGATTGAACCACAATACCTAATGCAAAATATGGGGGCGGCTCTCTGCGAGCCGCCCTTGATTTTTATAAGTCTCCCTCTTCCCCGCCAAACAGACGGACGTACTGAAGGCGCTGATAGTCCTGAATCTTCCCGGTAAACTGGTTATTCTCCAGATGGCTGTAGGCATTTCCGGCGGCGTCGGTATATCCCACAAAGGTCAGGGCGGGGATGGTCTTCTGGAAGCTCCACAGGTACTGCCCATAGGAGTCCGTCTCGATCCCCGCGTACCGCAGCAGGTACTGTCCCAAGAAGTTCAGGCTGGTCTCCTCCGGCCCCGTCCCCTCCAGGGGATAGTTGGCCCAGATGACGAAGGGGGTACGGTACTTGTCCATATACTGCTCCATGGTCATGTCCGCCTGGGCCACACCGTAGGCCTTGTCCAGAAACTCCTGCTCCACCGAGGGCTGATGGTCCCCGAACATGAGAAGGATGGTGGGCTCCTCCTGCTGGGAGAAGTAGTCCACCAACATCTGGAACGCCTCGTCTGTCTCGTTGGCTAGGGTCAGATACTGCTCCGCCATGGGGTACTTGCCCGGCTCGTCCGCAAGTTGGACCGCCGCCGGGTAGTCCGGGTCGGTGTAGCTGCCGTGGTTCTGGATGGTGACATTGAAGAGGAACAGGGGTTCCCCCGCGTCCTTGTGCTCAAACTCCCAGATGATCTGGGCAAAGTCGGAGGAGTCGCTCACATAGCCGTGGGAAAAGGTCTGCTCCACGTCCATGTCCTCCCCGCACTTAAATTCCTGAAATCCCAGGCGGGGATAGGCCTGGTTCCGCTGCCAGGAGGTGCGCTCCCCGGGATGGAAGGCCAGAGTGCGGTAGCCCTTCTCCCGGAGCAGGGAGGCCAGGGAGGGAGAGTCGTCCAGAATGTACTGCTGGTAGGGAATGCTCCCCGAGGGCAGGAAAGCCATGGAGTTCCCGGTCAAAAATTCAAACTCGCTGGCGCTGGTGCCCGCCCCAAATACGGACGTATAGGTGTGGCCCCAGACGGCGTTGTCCAGGGAGCGGATGCAGCCGGTGACGCTCTCGGTCAGGGCCAGGGTGCCGAACTCCTCAAAGTCCGCCCAGGACTCATTCATGATGGCCACGATGTTGGGGCGGTCCACACCCACCGCTGCGTTCTCTGGCTCTTCCACCTGGTCCATGATCCAGCTCAGCCGCTGAGGCGAGGTGTCCTCCGGCTTCTCCACCTGCATAAACTCCGTGTTGCACACAAAGGCGGCCAGCGCGCCGCTGGTGCGGTAGGACCCGGTCTGATCCCACACGTCGGTCTCTACCCCCAGGTTCTCCAGCCTCTCAGGGTGCAAGACCGCGCTCAGGCATAAAAGTCCCACCGCCAGGCACAGGCAGCGGGCCGGAGCGGTCCGCCGGTCCATGAGAAAGCGCCCCCTCCGAAACTCCTTCCGCAACAGCCAGGCCAACAGCAGGACCAGCCCGATCCCCGCCAGCATCCGGCCGGTGGGAGCAAAGGAGTAGCTCCCCGACACCGCCGCCGCTGTCCCCAGGGCGGTCAGGTCCCAGGGGAGCACTGGTGTCCCCCGGTAGAGAGAGACGAAGTAGTTGGCCGCCCCCCACACGCCGCACAGCACATGGAGGGCCAAACAGCACACCGCCGGATGCCCGGACACCGCCCACAGCAGGAAGTACACCGCCCCGGCGCACAGGGCGTTGGCCAGCACCGCGCCGGGGGCCATCTCCCAGGGGTACGCCCCCAAAATAAACTGCATCAGATAGACCGCCGTAATGGGCGGCAGAAAAAAGAGGGCCGCCTGGCGGGCCCAGTTCCTCCCCATCGTCTTCTTGTGTTCCATAGTATTCTCCTGGATTTTACGCAGATTTAGCATAGAGTTTATATTTTACACAAGTTTCGACGATTTGTCAAAGAATCTCGGTTCCAGCCAACTTCTGCACAGTGTAGGAGTACAATACATATTGGACAGCGGAATAAAAAAGGATGAAGGATAAGGCCTCATCGGTTATAGTTGGAGTTGCAGACAACAACTTGACGAGAGGGGGCCATATCCTTCATGAGCAAGAGTA
>CALWWF010000091.1 GCA_944385165.1 uncultured Oscillospiraceae bacterium | reverse complement strand
ATGGATGTACCGGCAGGGCACGGAGATGCCCCCGGTCTTCACCCCAGCCCGGCTGGTGTGGATGGCCCCCGCGTCGGTGCCTCCGGCACGGAGAATGTCCCTCTGAGCGGGGATGCCGCAGTGCTCTCCTGTTAAGGTTAATTCCTTTACGATATCTGGATGGCAGATCACCGAGTGGTCCATCAGCTTGATGGCCGCTCCCGCGCCCAGCTGCACGGTGCCGCAGCGCTCTGAGCCGGGGGTGTCGTCCACGTCGGTGACGTCCACCGCCAGAGCGTAGTCGGGCTCGATGGCATAGGCGGCTGTCTTGGAGCCCCGCAGCCCCACCTCCTCCTGGACGGAGAACACAAAGTACAGGTCGTTGGGGCAGTCCTCCGGCAGACGGGCGAGCACCTGGAGCAGAATCGCGCAGGAAACCCGGTTATCCAGGTAAGGGGAAATCATGTTCCCCCCGCTGATAAATGTGGGCGTATCATAGACGGCGGTGTCGCCGGTCTGGACCATCTCCCGGGCCTGGTGCTCGTCCTTGGCGCCGATGTCCACAGAGCACTGGTCCAGCTTCAGCTTGCCGAAGTCCGCCTTTTCCTCCTTTGCGATCACTCCCCGCACGCCGTTTTGGAAGCGGACGGGGGTGTAGAGCGTCTCTTGAGGGGCGATCCCGCCGATCTTGCCCACCCGGAGGAAGCCCTCCTTCTCCATGTGGGTGACGATGAAGCCGATGGAGTCCATGTGGGCGCACAGCATCACCTTAGAGCCAGGACCCGGCTTGCGGATGGTGAGATTGCCCATGGTGTCAGTGGACGCCTCGCCGCCGTAGGGGGCGGCCAGCTTGAGAATGGTCTCCCGGATGCCGCTCTCGTTCCCAGATGGTCCATGGGCGGAGACCAAGGTCTGAATACAGTCAAATAAATCCATAGTATAAGCTCCTAAAAGGGCAAAACCATGTTTCGCCTCCAATTTCCTACCAGGTCCCTGACCCTAGGGGACCGTTTCAAGTCATCAAGAGGCGAAACGAAGTTTCGCATAAAATTCTTTTGCCTACTTTTCTTTTCAAGAAAAGTAGGACAGGAACAGCCGCGTCAGGCGCAGCATGTTCTGGAAATCCGAGAGGCTCCCCACGCTGGCAGGGGCGTGCAGATACCGCACGGCGGCGGAGATGGCGGCCACCCGCACGCCGGCCTTGGTGCGCTGGATGGTGCGGGCGTCGTTGCCTCCGGCGATATACTCTTTGGTCTGCCAGGGGATGCCGTGTTCCTCCGCCAGGCGGCGCAGGGTCTCGAACAGCTTCCGGTCGTAGATGGTCCCCCCGTCCATGTAGGAGATCACCGGCCCCTTTCCGGGGGTGCACACCCGCCGGGCCCCCTCCATGCCGGGCAGGTCGGCGGCGGTGGTAGTCTCCAGCACCAGGGCGATCTCCGGGGTGACGGAGAAGGCGGCGCCGAAGGCCCCCCGGGTGCCCACCTCCTCCTGGGCGGTGAAGGCGAAGGTCACGTCCAGGGGCAGGTCCTCTTTTAACAGCTCCAGCATCACGGCGCAGCCCACCCGGTCGTCGATGGCCTTGGCCTTGAAAAAGCCGTCCCCCAGCTCCTCCGGCTCTCCCACAAAGGAGCCGTAGGTGCCCAGAGGAACCTTCGCCAGGGCCTCCTCCCGGCTGGACGCGCCGATGTCCAGATAGAGGGAATCCGTCTTGGGAACCTGCTTTCGCTCCTCGGACGAGAGCAGGTGGATGGCCTTCATGCCCACCACTCCGGGCACCCGGTCCGCGCCCAGCTCCACCGGCTTGCCCAGAGCCACCCGGCGGTCCACGCCGCCCACAAAGTCAAATTTCAAAAATCCGTCCTCGGTGGCCCGGGTGACGATAAGGCCCACCTCGTCCATGTGGGCGCACAGGAGCAGCTTGTTTCCGGTGGACCGTCTCCCCTTCTTGAACACGATGAGGTTGCCCAGGGCGTCGGTGCGGATAGAATCAGCGTAGGGCTCCGCCTCCCGGCGGATGAAGTCCCGCACCTGGTCCTCGTCCCCGGAGACCCCGTTGAGGGCGCACAAAGTTTTCAGCGTCTCGATCACAGTGCCTCCGCCTCCTCTCCGATCCCCGCTGCAAAGGCGGCCAAAAGCCGGGCGGTATTTTCCAGGTCCTCCACATGGACCGTCTCGATGGGGGTGTGCATATACCGCAGGGGGACGGACAGCACGGCGGTGGCGATCCCCTCCCGCAGCACCTGCATGGGCCAGCCGTTGGTGCCCGTGTTCCCGGCCATCACCTCATACTGGATAGGTATGGAGAGGGCCTTGGCCCTCTCCTCCAGCCGTTTGGACATCCAGCGGGTGCAGTTGGGTCCCAGGCCGATGACCGGGCCGCCCCCCAGGGAGAAGGTCTTGTCCCTGGGCGCGTCCGGAGAGTCCCCGTGGGTCACGTCCACCGCTACGCAAAAGTCCGGGGCCGCGCCGTAAGCGGCGGTGATGGCCCCGGTGCTGTGGGTCTCCTCCTGGGTGCTGCCCAGGAAATATACGTCCGCGTCCAGTTCCACGTCCTTCAGCTGCTCCGCCGTGTCCAGCAGGACCGCAAAGCAGGAGCGATCGTCCAGGGCCTTGCCGCACAGAAGCTTCTCCCCCAGGGACATGCAGCCGGTGCGGTATACGGCTGGGGTGCCCGCCGGGATGCGGCGCTGTGCCTCCTCCTGGGTGAGCCCCACGTCGATGCAGAGCTCCTGAATGGGCATGGCCTTGTCTGACTCCCCACGGCTCTGGATGTGGGGCGGCAGGCAGGTCACCACCCCAAAGACCGGGGGCTGGGAGAGAACGGTCAGCTCCCGGTCCGGGAGCATCCGGGGGTCCACCCCGCCCAAGGTGGTGAAGCGGAGGAACCCCTCCTCATGGCCGGTGACCAGGAAGCCGATCTCGTCCAGGTGGGCGTCCAGCAGCAGTTTCTTTGCCCCCGGCTTCCCGCAGCGGCGCACCCCGATCACATTGCCCATTTTGTCGATGTGGGCCTCGTCCACCAGAGGGCGGAGCAGCTCCAGAGCCGCCTGGGCGGCGGGGCCCTCAAAGCCGCTGGGGGCGGGGATGGAACAGAGTTGTTTTAGTGTTTCTGGGTAGTTCAAGGAACTGTTTCCTCCTTGTTTTCGTATCGTTTGCGTGCAGCGGGGGTGTTTCGCCGCTGTGACGGCTGGAGGTTCCGCCCTGCGGGGCGGGTGACTTTCTGTCTGGCCAGAAAGTCACCAAAGAGCCACCAGGGGGTCGGCTCAGGATGGGCACTGCGTGCCCATATTCGCCGCCGCCCCTAGAACCCCCGTTGCGGGGGCCCCAATTAGGCAGCCTTAGAGGTCAACGCAAAGGCGCGGGTAGCTCACCTGATTGGTTTCCCTTCTATGATCGCTGCCGCTGCGTGTTTGGTAACCTTTGGGTTATCCTCCTCCTGGCGGATAGCGCGCCTTTGGGGCTGGTGGGGCTCAAGTGTGGCTCAGGGGAACGGCGGTATCGTACCGGGAGCGATGGCTGAAAAAAGGCAGGCGCAGGCCGTAAACCGCAGCAAAATCAAATTTTGCTCACTCAGGGCCCCAGTGGGCCCGGGTTAAACTGCGGAAAGCCACTCAGATTTTGCGCGCCGGAAGTATTCGGAAACTTTTTAG
This sequence comes from uncultured Oscillospiraceae bacterium, assembly GCA_944385165.1. GTDB lineage: Bacteria > Bacillota > Clostridia > Oscillospirales > Oscillospiraceae > Lawsonibacter. The sequence goes on along the minus strand of CALWWF010000091.1, from coordinate 4,397 downwards.
GAGCGCTTTCCCCGTAATGGGGGACCGGGGAAAGGCGAATATGAGCGCGAAGCGCTCATCTGAGCCGTCCCCGGGGGCGTTTTGCCTACTTTGCCGCCATGGGCAAAGTAGGCCGCCGCCCGCAGGCGGCGAACCCCCTGTCCAGGCAGTCAAAGTTCTTTTACCAGCCGCTTAAATACTTTCCCCCGCTCCATAAAATTCTTGAAGCGGTCAAAGGCGGCGCAGGCCGGCGAGAGCACCACCACGTCCCCCGGCTGGGCGGCGGCTCTGGCCTCCTTCAAGGCCCCGGCCAGGTCCCCGGCCATCAGGATGTCGGGGGTATGGGGGCCATACCCGGGGGCGGCCTCCACCGCTTGGCGGATGGCCGGGGCGGTGTCCCCGGTGAGGACCAGGGTCTTTACCCGCTCCACGATCTCCATGCCAAGCTGGGTAAAGGGTACGCCCTTGTCATAACCTCCGGCAATCAGGATGACCTTCTGGGGGAAGGACTCCAGGCAGGCGGTGGTGCGGGTGGGGCTGGTGCCGATGGAGTCGTTGTAGTAGCGCACCCCGTCCAGCTCCCGGACGAATTCAATGCGGTGCTCCACCCCCTTGAAGCGCTGGGCCACCGCCCGGATGCACTTGTCGGGGACGATCCCGTCCACGGCGGCGATGGCCGCCATATAGTTCTCCACGTTGTGTTCCCCGGGGAGCTGGATGAGCTCCAGGGGGAGCACCTCCCGGTTCTCCTGCTGGTTGGAAAGCCAGATGGCCCCATCCCGCAGGTACACCCCCTCTTCCAGATGCTCCTTCCGGCTGAACCAGGTGACAGGACACACCGCCTCTTTGGCCATGGCCCGGGCGCCTGGGTTGTCATAGTTCAGGATGAGCCGGTCCTCGGGGCCCTGGTGGAGGAAGATGTTCTTCTTGGCCTGGACATACTCCTCCATGGTGTGGTGGTAGTCCAGGTGGTTGGGGCTGACGTTGGTGACCACAGCAATGTGGGGGCTTTGCTCCATGGTCATCAGCTGAAAGGAGGACAGCTCCAGCACGGCGTAGTCCTCCTCCACCATGTCCGCCACGTCGGGCAGCAGGGGCTTGCCGATGTTCCCCCCCACATACACGTTCTTCCCCGCCTCTTTCAAAAACTCGGCCAGGATGGTGGTGGTGGTGGTCTTGCCGTCGCTGCCGGTGACGCCCACCAGACAGCTGGGGCAGGTCTGGAAGAACACCTCCATCTCTGAACTCAAGGTGGCGCCCCGGCCCACCGCCTCCGCCAGTTCCGGGGTGTTGGGACTCAGCCCCGGGGTGCGGAAGATCAGATCCTCGGTGAGATCCTGAAGGTAGTCCTTCCCCAAAATCAGCCGGGCCCCCAGGCTCTCCAGCTCCTGGGCCTGCTCCCCCAGGCGCTCCCGGGGGGCCTTGTCCCGGACGGTGACCGGGATCCCGGCGCGCAGCAACATCTTAATCAGGGGAATGTTGCTCACTCCCATACCGATCACGGCGACTTTGCGGCCGCGGAGCTCAGACAAATAATCTTTGATGGCGGACATTGTGCCCCCTCCTTCCCATCCATTCCTGTGGTTTTTCCTGGTTAGTATATTACCATAGCGGGGGGGAAAATTCAATTCCCAAGAAGAGGCCCTTCCGTTTCAAATGGTTGAATTCGTTGTAAGTCCCAAGTATAATCAAATGGATGGAATAAGACTTTGGGGAGGTACATAACGATGAAAAATATGATTGCATACTGCGGGCTGGACTGCGCGAGATGCGATGCATATCTTGCAACTGTAAATGACGATCAGCCGCTGCGTGAAAAAACGGCAAAATTGTGGGCCGAGTTAAATGATGCACCTATTCTGCCTGAGCATATCAACTGTCAGGGCTGTCGTGTTGAGGGAATCAAAACGGTATTTTGCGAGAGTATGTGCGGGATTCGTCAGTGTGCGCTGAAAAAAGGTGTAGTGACCTGCGGCGAATGTTCCGAACTGGAGACCTGTCAGACGGTTGGTGCGATCCTCTCAAATAATCCAGAAGCACGGAAAAACCTGAGAGGGTAAATTGGGGGGTCGATTTTCCCCGCTGCATAAGTGATTTGACATTTGGCCGCTTTTCCGGTATGATAAGGAGCGCAAGCGGGCTGGACAGCCGCGCGCCCGGGGCGAAAGGCCCGGGTGTGAGGAAAGTCCGGGCTCCATAGGGCAAGGATAACGGGTAACACCCGCCGGGGGCGACCCTAGGAAAAGTGCAACAGAAATAGACCGCCCCTCCCTCTCGGGGGATGGGGTAAGGGTGGAAAGGCGAGGTAAGAGCTCACCCGATGGCGTGTGAAAGCGCCCATCGCTGTAAACTCTATCCGGAGCAACGCCGTGGAGGGACACATAGGCCGGCCCGGCCGTCCCAGGGAGGCGGCTTGAGCGTGTTGGCAACAGCACGTCGAGATAGATGGCTGTCTTAAAAGACAGAACCCGGCTTACAGGCCCGCTTGCGTTTTTGAACATCCCCGCTTGGGGCCGAAGAAAAAGGACCGCAGACGCGGTCCTTTTTTGTTTCCTTCGCCTTCATGCGCTGGTGTACTGGATTTCGTACTCGTCCAAATCATAGGCCTGGCCGAAGAAACCGTTGAGGATGGTCTCCGCGTTGGTCCGGGCCTCCTCCAGAAGGCCGTTGGCCACCGCGTCCTCCTCCGCAGACTGCTTCAGGGCGGCCAGAGCCTGGTTGTTCTCTTCCAGGGTGATGGGGCGGAAAATGCTCTCCTCCTCGTGGTAGACCTGGAAAGAGTCCAGGTCGATCTCGCTGCTTAAAATCTCTGCCTGGGGCAGCTTCACCTGGATGGTTTGGGCCGTATCGTTCACCGTATATTCGATCTCCCGAAAGTCGAAGCCCGCCTTGATCTCCACGTCATAGCTGTAGATGTACTTGCTCTGGGTGAAGGGGATGGTCATCCCGAACAGCTCCCGGGAGGCCTCGGTCACGTTGACCTTGGTGCAGTAGGCCGACTGGGTGGCCAGCTCGCCCAGGTCCTCAAAGCCCAGCTTCGTCGTCTGGTTCCGGGAGGAGAAGCTGTCCTGCACGGCGAACAGGATGGCCGCCACAACCGCGGCGGTCACCACAACGGTGAGAATGGTTTTGATGACCGGCGGCAGCAGGAGAAGGGTCTGGAGTTTGCTGGGTCTCTTTGTCTGATTGGTTTCGCTCATAGTACGGTCCTCCTTGCCATGGAATCCGCGGCCGTATGGCCTGCGGTCATAAAAGCGATTGCTTGTTTCGCGGCCCGTCCCGCCGCATCTCCCATGATACTATAGTCCGCCCCAAAAGAAAACCCTGTCAGCCCGGATTTCCTTCCCCATCCTCCCGGCGGGACTCCTCCAGGGCGCGGCGGAGACGCGCGGTGTCCTGCCGGTACTGCTCCAGTTCCGCGGGGCTCTCCTGCCGGGTCCAGGCCGGAGCTTGGGGGGAGCCTCTCCCCGGCCATCTCTCCGGCTGCGCGCTCTGCTGCTGGCGGCGCTGAGACCGCGCCTCCCGCTGGCGCAGCCACCGCTGGGTGTCCCGGGCAATGGAGGAGGCCAGAAAGCCGAAGGCGGTCCTGGTCTGGGGGGCGAGCTGGGGATAAAAGAGCAGCACCTCCTCTTGGGTGGTGCCGGGCTCCCGCCACACCCGGTCGGCGTACTGGAACAGGGCGGTCAGCAGCCAGCCGCGCTGCTCCGGAGACAACTCCGAGAGCATGGGGGCGCTGTCGAAATACAGGATAAAGCCGGTTTTTGCATTGCTCATGACATTCCCTCCTCACAGTAGATGGGAGGGCGGGAAAAATTGCACGGTTTCGTACACAAAAACTGTGCAACTAAGGCGACTGTAAGTGTAAATGTTAATGTCAATGTAAATGTCACTGTTACTGTCAATGTCACTGTGCCGCCCTCCGGGTGCGGCGGCCAGAGAGAGCGCGGGAGAGAGCTTTGACCGGATGGGAACGGCGCGCGCCCTCTCCCCCGCTCCAGGGCGCAAAAAGCGGGACCGCCGTCAGGCAGTCCCGCTTGAAGTGGATCGGAGGAAAAGACTTTAGTCCTGCTCCCAGTTGTGGTAGACGTTCTGCACGTCGTCGTTGTCCTCCAGGAACTCCAGGAGCTTCTCCATGTTCTTGATGTCCTCTTCGCTGGTAAACATGGATTTTTCGCAACATTTTCAGCAACTTTTCTTCTTCTATGTATATCGTAGCTGCCAATGTATTCCGCAACTGAATTGCTTGTCTTTATCATAACTGATCCCGCTCCAAAAGGCAATACCTCTCCCCTGTCCAAATTAAATTTTTTATTTTCCCGGTCTGCCTAGAACTCATTAGTTTGAGTGCTCTAATTAGAAAGGATCGAAAAAATGTAAACTCGCTTAATTACAATTATAAGCCCCAAAATCGGTTTTAG
>CALWWF010000090.1 GCA_944385165.1 uncultured Oscillospiraceae bacterium | reverse complement strand
ATCGGCAACTATCTGGGCCACTGCACCGGCAACCCCTGCACCATCTCCCAAAAGGCTTCCGCCGTGGCCCTGTCCTCCTCCCAGGAGACGGTGGAAAAGATGCGGGAGGCCTTTGAGGAGCGCCGCAACTATATGGTGGAGCGCATGAACCAGATCGAGGGCGTCAGCTGCATCAAGCCCGAGGGCGCCTTCTATGTGATGATGAACGTCTCCAAGGTGTTCGGCAAGGAGCTCTTCGGCCACGTCATCAAGGACGCCGACGACTTCGGCAGCCTGTTCCTGAAGTACGGCAAGGTGGCCGTGGTGCCCGGCACCGGTTTCGGCGCCCCCGACTTCGTCCGCTGGTCCTACGCCACCTCCATGGACAACATCAAGGCCGGCCTGGACCGCCTGGAGAAGTTCCTGAAGGGCGAGGCCGTGTAAGGCGTACCGCCTCTCCTAACAAAAAAAGCGCCGCAGGTGCGGCGCTTTTTTTCTGCGGTTTACGGGGGAGGGAGGAATCTGAGCTCAGGGCCGGGGAGGATTGGGGCGGGCGGCGTCCCCGAAGGCGTCTTGTACGGCCTGGGCAAACAGCTGTGCAGGCCCCCGGAGCTCCTCACCGGAGCGGCAGGCCAGTCCCACCTCCCACCGGACCGGCGGGTCCCCCAGGGTGAAGAAGCGAAGCTGGGGAGAGAGGGGACCGCCCTCCAAAACGGCCTCGGAGGCGAACACCGCGCCGCCTCCCGCTCCGGCCATATTCAGGGCGGTGTTCAGGCTGGAGGTAGCGAGGGCCACCCGGGGCTGGAATCCTGCCAGGCGAAAGATCTGCACCGCCTGCTCCCGGAGATTCTGTCCCTTCTTCAGCAGCAGGAAGGGGGTGTCCCGAAGGCGGGACAGTTCCTCCCAGGACAGGTGCGCCTGTCCTTCGGGCAGGCCCGCCAGGGCCGCCGCGTCCGCCCGAAGGAGGAGAAGGATGCGCTCATAGCACAGGTGGCGGAAGGTGAACTGGGGGTAGGGGTTGGGCCGGTGGAGCAGGGCGAAGTCCAGCCGCCCCTGGTCCAGCAGGGCGGCCAGGGACTGGTGGGAGCCCTCGGTGGGCTCCACCCGGATATGGGGGTAGCGGCGCTGAAAGGCGGGGAGCACCCGGGGAAGCACCAGAGAGGAGCGCCAGAAGTTCAGCCCCACCCGGACCGTGCCGCTGGGCTCCTGCTCCATCTGGGCCAGCGCCTGGCGCAGGCGGCGCTCCCGCTCCCGGTTCTCCTGGACATAGCGCAGGTAGAGCTCCCCCGCCGCCGTAAGCTGGAGGGGGGAGGCGTCCCGAAGCACCAGCTGGGCCCCCAGCTCCTCCTCCAGGCGTTTCAGACTGCCGCTGAGGGCGGGCTGAGAGAGGTAGAGCCGCCGGGCGGCCTGGGAGATGCTCCCGGCTTCGGCGATGGCCAAGAAGTATTCGTCCTGTTTGGATACCATTGCACCCTTCACCACCATTGCATATGTGTTATGGTTTTCATATCATAAAATAAATTGGACGGCTTGTAAAGTCCGCGCTATAATTTCTCTGCGAGGGCGGCCCGCCGTCTGGGACGGACGGTGGGACATCCGCCGCAGATAGGAGAGAGAGTATGGATTTTATCATCGCAAGCGGTATCTTTCTGGCCGGAGTATTTTTGTGTATGGCCATGGGCTGGTCCCTGGCCATTGGGCTGGCCTTTGGCCTTGTGTGCTTTGCTTTGGTGGGCCGCCACCGGGGCCGCGGCTGGCGGGAGCTGGCCGCCATGGCGGGGAGCGGGGCCCGCACCGCCATGGTGGTTCTGCGGGTGCTGCTGTTCATCGGCTGTCTCACCGGGCTGTGGCGCGCCAGCGGCACCATCGCCTTTTTCGTGTACCACGGCCTGAAGCTGATTACCCCCAACATCTTCTTCCTGGCTGCCTTTCTTATGGCTACCGTCATGTCTATGACCTTTGGCAGCGCCTTTGGGGTGGCAGGGACGGCGGGGGTCATCCTGGCCGTCATCGCACGCACCGGCGGAGGGGACCTGGCTATCACTGCGGGGGCGGTGGTCTCCGGAGCCTATCTAGGGGAGCGGCTGAGCCCGGCCTCCTCCTCGGCGGCCCTGGCGGCGGCTTTGGCTGGGACCGACCAGAACGCCATGCAGCGGCGGATGTGGCGGACCACGCCCCTGCCTCTGGCTCTGTCCCTGGTATTCTTTGGTCTGCTGTCCGTCTTGTTCCCTATCCAGCGGGTGGATCCCGCCATCCTCGCCGCCCTGGAGGAGGCCTTTGATCTGTCTGGGTGGACGGTGCTGCCGGCAGTGATCCTGTTGGTGTTGCCCTTCCTCCGAGTGAAGGCGGTGTGGGCCATTTTGGCCAGTTGTGTGGTCTCCGGGGTTTTGGCGGCGACGGTTCAGGGAGTGCCCTGGTCTCAGCTGCTGCCCGTCAGTGTCCTGGGGTATACGGTGGACCACCCGGAGCTGTCCGCCATTCTGTCCGGAGGCGGCGTAGTCTCCATTGCCAACGGCATGTGCATCGTGCTCTTTTCCTGCACCTCCTCAGGCATCCTCAAAGGGGCCGGGCTGTTGGACCCGTTGAAAGAGCGTCTGGAGCGGCTGGCGGAGCGCACCGACCTGTTTTTCACCACCATCCTGGTGGCCCTGGCCTCGGCGGCCCTGCTGTGCAACCAGTCTATCGCCTTGGTGCTCACCGAGCAGATGGTGGGGGACGCGTACCGCCGCCGGGGACAGGGCGGTATCGAGCTGGCCCAGTCCCTAGGCAACACGGCTATCCCACTGCCTGCCATGATTCCCTGGTCTATCGCAGTGAGCATGCCCCTGGCCGCCATGGATGCCCCGGCTCAGTCCGTTCTCTTTGCCTGTTTCCTCTACTTCTGTCCCCTATGCGGCTGGCTGTCCTGGAGGCGGCAGAAGCGGAAGAAAACGGAAAAACTTTGAAATTCATCCCCCAAATTGCCTCTGACTTGGTTCAGAGGCGATTTTTTTATCTTTTTGCGGACCTTTTTCTCTGCTATGCTAGAAATGCACGGTTGTTTTTTGCGCCGTTTGCCAACTCTATATTCTGTAGAGAGAAAATAAGGAGGAAGAGAGCATGGCAAGAAAAGCGGTTGAACGGAACATTGCCTACGACGATCAGCGAAAGCTCTACTATGTGTGCATGGAATTGGGGCGGGATGAGAGGGGGAAACGCGTCAAGCAGTACCGCACCTATCCCACCCTTACCGCGGCCCGGAGCGGCCTGAGGCGGTTTCAGGCCGGCCAGACCAAGCGGGGGAGGGAACAGAAACATTCTCCCGGGGAACATGAACTGACGGTGGCCGCCTGGCTGGCCTATTGGCTGGACGCCATCGTCCGGCCCAACCGGGCGGAGACCACAGTATATGCCTATGAAAAGATCATCGACAACCATATCGTCCCCGCCTTGGGGAGCGTCCCCCTGGAGAAGCTGACCGTCCTTCAGATCCAGCAGTATTATACGAACACCCAGCGCTCCGCCGGGCTGTCCTCCAGCACCATGCGCCGCCACCACGACCTGCTCTCCAGCGCTCTGCGCTGCGCCGTGCGGCAGGAGGCCCTCTCCGCTTCCCCGATGGACCGGGTGGAGGTGCCCCGGCCCCGTCCCAAAGAGGCCCCCTTTTACAATGAGCAGGAGCTCAAACGCCTGTATCAGCAGGTGGAGGGCCACAGGCTGGAGCTGCCGGTGAAGCTGGCGGGGAGCCTGGGACTGCGCCGGGAGGAGATCTGCGGCCTGAAGTGGGAGAGGGTGGACTTTTCCCGCTGTCTGGTGTTCATTCGGGAGGCCCGCACCGCCTACGGGGCCACGGTGATCCAAAAGGAGACGAAAAACCGCTCCTCTGTGCGAACCCTCTATCTGCCCGACCCGGTGTCCCGGCTTTTGCAGCGGGAGTGGAACCGTCAGCAGGAGGAGCGCCGCCGGAACGGAACATTCAACCCCACCGGCCATGTGATTTTGGACCACCGGGGGAATCCCTATTCTCCCAACGTGCTCTCCCTGGCTTTTACCCGGTTCGTGAAGAAAAACGGCCTGCCCCAGCTGACTTTCCACGGCCTGCGCCACACCTTTGCCACCATCGCCTCCAGTCAGGGGGCCTCTCTGTTCGACATCGGAAAGGCCATGGGCCACTCCACCCCCGCCACCACTGGGCGCATCTACACCCACCTGGTGGACCGCACCCACGAGGCGGTGATGCTCCGGGTGTCCGACGCGCTGGAATGACGGGCGCCGCCCCTCCCGCCGGGCTAGGCCTTGTTTGAAAATTGGAAATGTGCCCAGCGGCGAGGGATTTTTTCGCCAGGCAAGGCAATTTGACGCGGCAATCCTTGGTGGATTGCAAGGAAAATTAACGCAGCATGGCGGAAAAAGGCCCGCCGTCGGGACTGATTGACATTTTTCAAACAAGGCCTATAGGACCGGGAAAAAGAGGGAGCCGCTCCCTTGTAATTTTCCCCGTTTTACGCTATAGTGAGAAGAGACTTTTGAACCGAAGAGAAAGGGGAGAGGGGCCGTGCGCATTCTGGCCATCGACTATGGGGACGCCCACACCGGGGTGGCTATCTCCGACCCCACCGGGCTGCTGGCCGGGACCACCCTGACCATCCACAGCCGGAAGGCGGAGGTGGTGCTGGAGGAGCTGAAGAAGCTGGTGGAGCAGTACCAGGTAGAAGAGCTGGTGATGGGCTTCCCCCGGAATATGGACGGGACCGAGGGCCCCCGAGCGGAGCTCTACCGCTCCTTCGCCCGGCGCGTGGAGGAGGCCACCGGCCTGAAGCCCGTGCTGTGGGACGAGCGGCGCACCACCATTGACGCCCACCGCATCCTGTCCGACGCGGGGAAGAACGCCAAAAAGCGGAAAAAGACCGTGGACGCGGTGGCCGCCTCCCTGATCTTGGAGGGGTATCTCACCTTCCGGAAGGCCCGGAGAGAATCGTGAAGAAAGAAGGAACCCGACCATGCTTTTGATCCAAGTGACCTACACCATGCGGCCCGGACGGCGGGAGGAATTTTTAAAGCGGGTGCGGACGTCCGGTATCCTGGACACCATCCGCGGCGAAGAGGGCTGTCTGGGCTACTCCTACTATCTGCCTGAGGAGGAGGACGGCACCCTGCTTCTCGTGGAAAAATGGGCCAGCGCCCAGGCGCAGAAGGCCCACATGGCCACCAGTCACATGGCGCAGATGGCCCAGTTCAAGCCGGAATATGTGGCGGATACCACATTGATCTCCTGCACGGTAGAGGAGTGAGCGCACCCCCGCCGCAGGCGGACGAGATATATGTGAGGAGGAAGTTGCTATGAACATCAAGACTGTCTGGGCCGTGTACTTCAGCGGCACCGGCACCACCGAAAAGGTGGCCACCACTCTGGCCAAGGACCTGTCTCAGCGTCTGGAGGCCGGGTACGATACTTACTGCTTCAACCTGCCCCAGGCCCGGGAGAAGGAGCTCTCCTTCGGCCCGGAGGACCTGGTGGTGCTGGGCACCCCGGTGTACGCCGGGCGGGTGCCCAACCTGCTGATGCCCTATGTGCGGGACCACATCAAGGGGAATGGGACCCTGGGGATTCCGGTGGTGCTGTACGGCAACCGGAACTATGACGACGGCCTCATCGAGCTGCGCAATCTGATGGGGGCCAACGGCTTTGTGCCTGTGGCCGCCGGGGCCTTCGTGGGGGAGCACTCCTTCTCCAAGGTCCTGGGGGTGGGCCGGCCGGACGAGGCGGACATGGCCCTGGTTGCCCAGCTGGGGGAGCAGGCGGCGGAGAAGGTGAAGGCCCTGACCGCCCCTCCGGCGGAGATGGTCCCCGTCACCGGCTGCGACCCCATCCGCCCCTACTACACCCCCCGGGACCGCCACGGGGAGCCTATCAAGGACTTTTTGAAGGCCAAGCCGGTGACCGACCCGGACAAGTGCGTCAAGTGCGGGCTGTGCGCCCGGCTGTGCCCCATGGGGGCCATCGACCCCAGCGACGTGTCCCAGGTGGTGGGCAAGTGCATCAAGTGCTGCGCCTGCGTGAAGAAGTGCCCCATGGGCGCCAAGTACTTTGACCACGAGGGCTATCTGTACCACCAGCACGAGCTGGAGGACCAGTACGCCGGCCGCCGCGCCCCCAGTGAGATCTTTGTGTAACCAGATGGACCATACCGAGCTTGTACTGCGGGAGGAGCTGTGCCGGGCGGCACAGCTCCTCTATGACCGGGGATATGTGGTGGGCCACGACGGCAACCTGTCCGTCCGCGCCGGAGAGGATTGCATCCTCATCACCCCCTCTGGGGTGAGCAAGGGCCGGCTGGAGCCGGAGATGCTGGTCCTGTGCGGCTTGGATGGCCGGGTGCTGTCGGGGGAGCGCTACCCCTCCTCGGAGATGGCCATGCACCTGCTGGTATACCGGGAGCGGCGGGACGTGGGGGCAGTGGTCCACGCCCATCCCCCCGCCGCCACCGCCTTTGCCATCTGTCAAAAACCGCTGGGGGAGAGGTACCTCACCGAGACCGTCAGCGGCCTGGGGGAGGTGCCGGTGGCCCCCTTCGCCATGCCCTCCACCCGGGAGGTGCCGGAGAGCATCCGCCCCTTTGTGGCGGAGCACCAGGCGGTGCTGCTGGCCAACCACGGGGCCCTGGCCTGGGGGAAGGACCTGTGGGCGGCCTTCGACGGGATGGAGACGGTGGAGCAAACCGCTAAAATCTACGCCTATGTCCACGCGCTGGGGGGCGGCGTGGAGCTGACCGAAGAGCAGGCGGAGCGGCTGCGGTCCCTGTCCGGCCACTACGAGACGCTGGCGGGGCGGCGGGAGCCGGGACCGCCCAAGGAGGCGCGCCATGGAGGGCAATGAGATCGTCAACGTCCGCCTGGGGGAGGGGGAGGGCAGCGTGGTGCTGCTGGACCAGACCCAGCTCCCCAACCGGGTGGAGTACGTCACGGTGACAGAGCTTCCCCAGATGGTGGAGGCCATCCGAAGCCTGCGGGTGCGGGGCGCCCCCGCCATCGGGATCTTCGCCGGGTACTGCCTGTACGTCCTGGCCCGGCAGCTGGCGGAGAAGGGGGCGGAGGGCCCCGCCTTTCAAAAAGAACTGGAGCGGCAGAGGACCGTCCTGGTCAACGCCCGCCCCACCGCGGTGAACCTGGCCTGGGCGGTGGAGCGGCTCATCCGGCGCTCCGCCGCCCTGTCCGGCGCTCACATTGGGGAGATCGTCTCCGCCCTGGGGGAGGAGTGCCGCCTCATCCGCCGGGAGGATGAGGAGATGTGCCGGAAAATTGCGGAGTACGGCCTGTCCCTGGTAAAGCCGGGGGACGGGATCTTGACCCACTGCAACGCCGGGCCCCTGGCCACCTCAAAGTACGGCACTGCCCTGGGCCCGATTTTGCTGGGGAAAGAGCGTGGGATCCCCCTGAAGGTGTACGCCGACGAGACCCGGCCCCTGCTCCAGGGGGCGCGGCTCACCGCCTGGGAGCTTCAGCGCTCTGGGGTGGACGTGACCCTCATCTGCGACAACATGGCCTCCATGGTAATGAAAAATGGTTTTGTCCAGGCCTGCTTTGTGGGCTGCGACCGGGTGGCCGCCAACGGGGACACCGCCAACAAGATCGGCACCAGCGGCGTGGCCATCCTGGCCAAGCACTACGGCGTGCCTTTCTACGTCCTGGGGCCCACCTCCACCATCGACCTCAGCTGTCCCGACGGGGAACACATCCCCATCGAGATGCGGGACGGGGAGGAGATCCGCTCCCTGTGGTACCGGGAGCCCATGGCCCCGGCGGGGGTGAAGTGCTATAACCCCGCCTTCGACGTGACGGACCACACCCTGATCTCCGGTATCGTCACGGAGAAGGGGATCTGCCGGCCGCCGTACACGGCTTCGTTGAAACGGCTGTTCAAGTAAAGAAGCATAGAAAAACGGAGGGGAGAACCAAAGTTCTTCCCTCCGTTTTTGGTTAGATATATGCCCGTGCCGGTCAGCGGGTGGGCTCCACGGCCTGAGCGTTCTTGGTGGACACCGCCCACTTGGTCAGCTCCACGCGCACCCGGTCGGCGCCGCTCTCGATCACGATGGTGTTCTCCTTCACCGCGCAGATAGTGCCGGTGATGCCGCCGATGGTGGTGATCTCATCCCCCACCGCCAGGGAGTCCCGCAAATTCTGCGCCTCTTTCTTCCGCTTGTTCTCCGGGCGGATCATGAAGAAGTAGAGCATGGCGCACATGGCAACGATCAGAATGATGCTTTCCATCAAAGTCCCTCCAAGAAGTAAAAAATTCTGCAAAACGCGCTTGTATGATTATAACCGTTTTCCCGGCGGTTGGCAAGCCTTTCTGGAAATTTTATTGGTTCTCCTCCTGTAGGAGTACAATACATATTGGACAGCGGAATAAAAAAGGATGAAGGATAAGGCCTCATCGGTTATAGTTGGAGTTGCAGACAACAACTTGACGAGAGGGGGCCATATCCTTCATGAGCAAGAGTA
>CALWWF010000089.1 GCA_944385165.1 uncultured Oscillospiraceae bacterium | reverse complement strand
GGCGGAGGACGGCCAGAGCGCGGTCCTCCTGCTGGGGGACACGGTTTCGGACTACTGTTACGCCAAGCTGGAGGGGTCGGACACCGTCTACACCATCTCCACCGACCTGCCTGACCAGCTGGAGGAGCTGGAGCTTTTAGACCTGGCGGCCATCCCGGACTTCCCGGCCCTGGGCACGGACACCGTCTCCTCCCTCACTTGGGAGCAGGGCGAAAGCGCCCTGACCCTGACCAAGACCGAGACGGAGGGGGAGGACGGGGAGGCGGAGCGCGCCTGGGACGTAAACGGCGCCGCCATCCCCGACGGGAACACCACCTTCTCCAGCCTAATGGCCCAGCTCTCCAGCCTGTCCTTTACCGACTGCTATGACTACAAAGGAGAGGGGGACACCCTGGCCGAGTGCGGCCTCACCGACCCGGCGGGGGTGCTCACCGTGTCCTACGGGGACGGGGAGACCCTCACCCTCACCCTGGGGGCCCTGGATGAGACGGGGGAGAGCTACTACGCCCAGATTGCCGGGGACAGGGCGGTGTACCGCCTGTCCGCCGATGCGGTGGATACCCTCACCGGCCTGACGGCGGAGCAGCTCACCGCCGTGGAGGAGGACGAGGACGAGAGCGGCGAGGCCGCCTCCCAGGAGGCCGCCGGGACGGACTCCAGTGGGGGATAACAAAAAATTTCCAAAATTTTCTTCCTTCGGTGTACAAAATCCGGCACATATTGCAGCCTGTCCGGCATATAGTAGTCTGTATGCCGGCCGCGCAGCCGGAGCAGAAATATATTGCATACGGAGGAATGACCCATGGAGGAAACAAAAACCATGACCACACGCCCGGAGGAGACGCAGAGCGTCCCCTATGATCTGGACGACTGGATCTTTCAGGGGGAGTACTGGTTTGCCAGCGACCGGTGACGGCCGCCGCAGGGGCGCAGCCGCCGGCCCGGAAGGGGCCGGGCGGAACATAAGAGCCAATCAACACACGTAAAGGGGTTCGCCCGGCGGGCGGACCCCTTTTTCGTGTTTTTATTGTCGTTCCGGGCTGTCAGGACCCGCCGGACCGGCGGGTCGGTGCGGCCCGGGTGGCCCGGGCTACCTCCAGGATGATGCGGCGCTGTTCCTGGTCGCATCCCGCCAGAATCTCCTCCAATTCCTCCAGCTCCTTGGGCTGCCCGGCGGGGGCCTCCCGGAGAAGGTCGTCCGCCCGCACCCCCAGGGCCTGGGCCAGACGGAGAAAGACCGGGAGGCTCAGCTTGGTGTTGCCCGTCTCAATGTGGCTCATGTGGGTGACCGAGATCCCGGCCCGCTCGGCCAGCTCCTCCTGGGAGAAGTCCTGCGCGCGCCGGAATGCCCGCACTCTCTGCCCGATCTTATAGTAGTCCATGCCCGGTCACTCCCTTTTTCCTATCCTTGATACTTGAATTGTATCGGCAAGTATGGTAGGATTACATAAACCATATAGGCTAACTTTTGCGCATATAGTTTATGTCCTGCGCCAGAGGACCATTCGACGGATCTCCCTTGAACTCGCCCGGGAGGACGGGGGTAAGATGGGGTACCGGTCAAAATTTAATGAATTTTTAAAGCTTTCTTTCGGGAAAGCTAAGGCTCTGGCGGTAAGATAACATCCAAGAAGGGGCCCTCCGCTGTGCCGGAGGGCTTTTGGGAGAACGCCCTGCCACGGGTACATAAAAGGAGTCAACACCATGGAAACCACACAAGCTTCCCCGGAAACCACCCTCTCGCCGGCCCAGGAGCCGGCCGCCCCCCTGTGGACGGGGCCCAAGAAGCGCCGCAAGTGGCCCAAACGCCTGGGGATCGCCCTGGTGGTGCTGGCCGTTCTGGCCTGGGTCGTGGTCCGGCCCATGCTGGGGGGGACCACGGCGGCGGCCGGGACCTATACGACGGCCCAGGTCCAGCGTCAGGACCTGACGGTGGCGGTGTCCGGCTCGGGCACGGTGGCCCCCATCGAGTCCTACCAGGTGTCCGCCCTGGTGTCCGGGGAGATTTTAGAGTCCCCCTTTGAGGACGGGGACCGGGTGGAGCAGGGCCAGCTGCTCTACCGCATCGACCCGGGCAGCACCCAGACCGCCCTCCAGCAGGCCCAGCTGGCGGTGCAGCAGGCCCAGCTGAACTACGACACCCTGGCCGCCAGCCTCCAGGTGAAGGCCATCGGCTCCGGGGTGGTCCAGGCCCTCCACGTCCAGGAGGGGGACCTGATCGCCGCCGGCGCGCCCATCGCGGACGTGTCCGACACCTCCACCATGACCCTCACCGTCCCCTTCCAGTCCGCCGACGCATCCCAGATTTCCGTGGGCCAGGGGGCCCAGGTCACCCTGTCCGGCACCCTGGAGACCCTCCCCGGCACGGTGGAGCATGTGGCCCCCGCCGACCCGGTGGGCCGCGGGGGAGCGTTGGTGCGGCCGGTGAAGATTCGCCTTACGAACCCCGGGGCCCTCACCGAGACCACCCAGGCCACCGCCCGGGTGGGGAGCTTCGCCTGCGCCGCCGGGGGGACGCTCTCCCCCAAGCTCAACCAGACCATCACCGCCGCCGCCGGCGGGGAGGTCACCGCCCTGAACGTGTCCCAGGGCAGCCTGGTGTCCGCCGGGACGGTGCTGGCCTCCATCGGAGGCGAGTCCGCCCAGAATTCCCTGGCCGACGCCGCCCTGGCCGTCCAGAACGCCCAGCTCTCCCTCCAGAGCGCCCAGCAGGCCTTGGAGAACTACACCATCACCTCCCCCATCTCCGGCACCGTCATCGAGAAGAACCTGAAGGCCTGGGACCAGATGGACGGCAGCGAGTCGGGGGCCATGGCGGTCATCTACGATTTAAGCCAGCTGGAGCTGGAGATGAACGTCAGCGAGCTGGACATCGGCTCGGTCCATGTGGGCCAGGAGGTGGAGATCACCGCCGAGGCCATCCCCGGCCAGACCTTCGCCGGCACGGTGGAGAAGGTGAACATCAACGGCACCACCACCGACGGCTTCACCACCTACCCCGTGACCATCCTCCTCACCCAGTACGGCGATCTGAACCCGGGCATGAACGTGTCCGCCGACATCGTGGTGGAGCGCTCGGAGGACGTGCTGTGCGTCCCGGTGGAGGCGGTGAACAGCGACGGCACCGTCCTGGCGGCGGGGGAGGGAGCCCTGAACCCGGACGGGTCCGTGGCCGACCCCTCGAAAATCGAGACGAGGGCGGTGACCCTGGGCCTGGGGGACGAGGAGTACATTGAAGTCACCTCCGGCCTGGAGGAGGGGGAGACCGTCCTTCTGCCCCAGCAGATTGCCGGCGCCGTATGGGAGGGGTGAGATCATGGCCCATCTCATTGAACTGCGCAATGTTTTTAAAATTTACCCCATGGGGGACGAGCAGGTCCACGCCCTGGACGGGATCAATCTCACCATCGACCAGGGGGAGTTTGTGGCCATCGTGGGCTCCTCCGGCTCGGGCAAATCCACGGCCATGAACATCATCGGCTGCCTGGACGTGCCCACCGCCGGCACCTATCGCTTAGGAGGGGTGGACGTGTCCACCATGGACGACGACCAGCAGGCGGAGATCCGCAATAAAATGCTGGGCTTCATCTTCCAGCAGTACAACCTGATCCCCAAGCTCACCGTCCTGGAGAACGTGGAGCTCCCGCTGCTGTACGCTGGGGTGCCCGCGGCGGAGCGGAGAGAGCGGGCGGTGCGCTCCCTGGAGCGGGTGGGGCTCTCCTCCAAGCAGAAGAACCTGCCCGCCCAGCTCGCCGGCGGCCAGCAGCAGCGGGTGTCCATCGCCCGGGCCCTGGCGGGGGACCCCTCGGTGATCCTGGCCGACGAGCCCACCGGGGCCCTGGACTCCCGCACCGGCCGGGAGGTGCTGGGCTTCCTCAAACAGCTCAACCGGGAGGGGGACACGGTGGTCCTCATCACCCACGACAACTCTATCGCCACAAAAGCGGACCGGATCGTCCGCCTCCAGGACGGGAAGATCATCTATGACGGGGATGCCCACGACCCCCGTGCGGTGGTCCAGCCCGGGGAGGCGGGGGAGGAGCGCGCCCCGGAGGGGGCGGAACAGGAGGTGGGGGCATGAACGCGGGACAGTCCTTCCGCCTGGCCATCAAGGCCCTGACCACCAGCAAGATGCGCTCCCTGCTGACCATGCTGGGCATCATCATCGGCGTGGCCTCGGTGATCGTGATCCTGGCTCTGGGCAACGGCTTGCAGGGGATGATCAACGAGCAGGTGGACAAACTGGGCATCAACCTGGTGCAGACCACGGTCTACGGCCGGGGGGACGGCACCACCATGCTCCTGGACCCCAAGGACATGGAGCAGCTGGTGGAGGAGCACCCGGACGTGCTCAGTGGGATGTCCCCCTATGTGGGCACCGTGGCCACCCTCCGCCACGGGGATGAGAAGTACGACAAGACCTCCATGTACGGGGTCAGCCAGGTCATGTTCAACAACGACACCCAGGCCACCCTCAACGGGGAGACCCTGGCCCAGGGGCGCTTCCTCTCCTATCTGGATGTGGAGCGGCGGCAGAACGTGTGCGTCATCGGGGCCTATCTGGCCCAGGAGGCCTTCCGGGGAGAGGCCCTGGGGCAGACGCTGTCCATCAACGGCAGTTCCTACACGGTGATCGGGGTGCTGGACCAGGACGGGGACAACATGGAGGAGGGCGGGCCCAACGACCTGATCTACCTCCCCTATGAAAACGCCCTGGAGCTGATGGGCTCCCGGCAGGTGGCCCTCTACCTGTTTACCAGCACCTCCGGGGACACGGCGGCCCAGGCCAAGGAGATCATCGACGGGATGCTCTTCGACTTTTTCCAGGACGAGTACGCCTACTACACCACCACCATGGCCGAACAGGCCGAGCTCATCAGCGCCATGATGGGGGTGGCGATGGCGGTGCTGGTGGCCATCGCGGCCATCTCCCTGCTGGTGGGGGGCATCGGCATCATGAACATCATGCTGGTGTCCGTCACCGAGCGCACCCGGGAGATCGGCATTCGGAAGTCCCTGGGGGCCAAGCGGCGGGACATCCGCAGCCAGTTCGTCATTGAGGCGGGGACCACCTCCGCCATCGGCGGGCTGCTGGGCATCGCCCTGGGGTGGCTGCTGGCCACGGGGGTGGGGTCCCTCATCGGGGCCTCCCTCTCCAGTCAGATGGGCGGGGCCACCTTCTCCGCCACCCCCACCTTTGGGGCCGTGGCCATCAGCTTCGGCGTGTCCGTGGGCATCGGGGTGCTCTTTGGCTACCTACCCGCCAATAAGGCGGCGAAATTAAACCCCATTGACGCGCTGCGGTACGACTAAATTTCAGAGTGGAGAGGGAAGCGTGGAGAGATGGAATTCGCCGGAGGCGAATGATTTGAAAAGTGTCCGGCTGCGCCGGCCCCCACATCTTCACGCTTCACTCTCAACGCGCCACTCTTTCAAAGAAAGGTGTTTTGCTGGTATGAAAAGACGCATGATAACCGGCCTGCTGGCCTGCTGTCTCTCCCTGTCCCTGTCCCTGCCCGGTTTTGGGGCGGGGGCGGTCCCCTCCCAGGAGGAGGTCTCCCAGGTCATTACCGCCCTGGGGATCATGGCCGGGAACGGGAGCGGGGATCTGGAGCTGTCCCGGACGGTGACCCGGGCGGAGTTTATCACCATGGCCCTGAAGGCCTCCCCCAACGGGGACCAGGTGGGGGAGGCCTCCACCTCCCCCTACCCCGACGTGCCCTACACCCACTGGGCGGCGGGGTATGTGGAGGCGGGGGTGGCCGCCGGCCTCATCTCCGGCTACTCCGACGGCACCTTCCGCCCCGGCAGTTCCATCACCCTGGCGGAGGGGGCCACCATCGCCCTGGCCCTGCTGGGCTATACGGCCCAGGACTACTCCGGGGCCTACCCCACCCCCCAGATGGCCCTGTACCACAGCCTGGGGCTGGACCAGGGGGTCGCGGCCCAGAGCGCTTCGGAGCCTTTGACCCGGCACGACGCCATGTACCTCTTCTATAATCTGATGACCGCCCCCAGCAAAGAGGGCGGGGCCTACCTGACCCAGCTGGGCTACCAGCTCAACGCCGCCGGGGAGGTGGACCTGGTGGCCCTGGTGAACGGGGAGATGGAGGGCCCCCTGGTGGCCGCCGGGGACTGGCAGAGTGCCATTCCCTTCCCCCTCTCCGGGGTCACGGTGAACCGGAACGGGGCGGTCTCCTCGGTGGGGGCCATCCAGCCAAACGACCTCATCTACTGGAACGAGACCATGGGTGCCCTGTGGGTCACCTCGGACAAGGTGACCGGGGTCATCCAGGCCTTAGAGCCCACGGCGGCAAATCCCACCTCGGTGCAGATCCTGGGCCGCACCTATGACATCGAGACCGCCCAGGCCGCCTACGCCCTGTCCGACCTGGGGCAGTACGGGGTGGGGGACACGGTCTCCCTGCTGCTGGGCCGCTCCGGCGGGGTGGCGGCGGTGACCGGCCCCGCCGCGGTGCGGGACGAGGTGTGCGGCGTGGTCACCGCCGTGGAGCGGGGGACCTACGACGACGGCCACGGGGGGACCTACGATGCCGACCAGGTGACCATCCTGGCCACTGACGGGGGCACCTACCAGTACCAGTGGACCGCCAACTACCTGGAGGCGGGGGACCCGGTGGGGGTAAGCTTCGCCTCCGACGGGGAAGTGACCTTGAAGCGGCTGAGCTCCCAGCGCCTGTCCGGCCGGGTGTCCGCCGACGGCTCCCAGGTGGGGAAGCTGTCCTTTGCCGACGGGGCGGAGATCTTGGACGTGACCGGGGAGCGGGCGGTGAAGATCTTCTCCAGCCGCCTGGCGGGGATGAACCTGACCGGCAGCATGGTGACCTACTACTCCCTGGACAGCAGGGGGGAGATCGACCGGCTCATCCTCAACGACGCCACCGGCGACGCGGGGCAGTACGCCCTGCTCCTCCGGGCGGAGAGCCTGGGGGACGGCTTTGGGGCCTCCTACTCCTATGAGTACGATCTCAACGGCACCCAGTACACCCTGCCCTACTCCACCACTCGCTTCCCGGTGGAGGCCGGCGGCGTGCGGGTCACCGGCGACCCCGCCGATCCGGACCGGCTGCTGCCTATGACGGAAGTGAAGGGGGACGAGCTGCGGGGCAGCCGCCTCATCTCCGGCAGCCGCAGCTACCTCGTCTCCGACCAGGCGGTGGTATACGAGTACCGGGACAAGGAGTACTACCTCTCCTCCCTGGACCGGGTGCGGGAGCTGGGGCTGTCCCTCACCGGCTGGTACGACCGGCCGGAGAGCGAGGGGGGCCGCATCCGCATCCTGGTGGCCCGGTAAAAAATGCAGTCAGCGCCAAAAGGGCCGCCCTCTCGGGCGGCCCTTTTCGGTTTGCATTCAGATTACGCTCGCTGTTCCAGGCACCAGCGGATGGCCTCCGCCACTCCGCCGTGGCCGTTGTCCGGGGCGATGTGCACCGCCAGGTCCTTCACGGCCTGGGCGGCGTTGCCCATGGCGATGGGGGTCCCCACCGCCTCCAGCATGGACAGGTCGTTGGGGCTGTCCCCCACGGCGGCGCAGTTGGCCAGGGGCACCCCCCGCAGCAGGGCCATCATGGCCAGGGTGCGGCCCTTGCCCACCTTGGCGGGGACCAGTTCGAAGTCCCGGTCGCTGGAGGCGGTGAGTTCCACCCCCTCCAGGGCGGAGAGCTCCTTCAGGGGGTAGCGCTCCGGGTCCCCATCCCCGTGGAGCTTGGTCAGGGGCAGGTCGTGCTCCTCCACATAGGCCAGGGGGTCCTGGGTGACCACCGCGTTGTCGTGGAAGCAGGAGTAGGGGTAGTACTCCATCAGCCGGCGCTTGGTGCGGGGGTCCAGCACGATGGCCTCCCCGGCAAAGACCATCAGGTCGATGTCCCGCCCCAGGCACAGCTCCAGGGCCTTCCGGCCACTCTCCCGGGGGAGATCCCAGCGGCGGAGGTGGGCCCCGGTGCGGGCATCGCACAGCACCGCGCCCCCCAAAGCGGCGGCCAGGATGCCGCACCCGGCCTCCTGGGCGAAATAAGCGGCCTCCGGAGCCGCCCGGCCGGTGGCCAGCAGCACCTCCACTCCGGCCTCCCGGGCCTGGGCGATGGCGTCCTTGGAGGACTGGGTAATGTGGCCGGAGGGGGCCAGCAGGGTCCCGTCCAGGTCCAAGGCGATGAGATCGATCTTTTTCATAAAAAACACCCCAATGTAGAAATGCAGAATGCAGAGTGCAGAATGCAGAATGAAACGTGAGGAGATGGCCGTCCCCCATTATAGCCAATCGGGCAGAAAAGAGCAAGGAACGCCTGGGACGAAAGAGTCCCGGCGCTCCTTGCTGGGTTTATGTCGTTTTCACAAATTTACACAAAGCCCAGGCCTTGTTTGGAACATGGAGATGTGCCCAACGGCGAGGGATTTTTTCGCCAGACAAGGCGATTTGACGCAGCAATCCTTGGTGGATTGCAAGGAAAATCAACGCAGTATGGCGGGAAAAGACCCGCTGTGTGGACATGTTGACATGTTTCAGGTAAGGCCTAAAGCCAGGCCGATGGTGTGCACCAGCAGGGAGACCACATAGGCCACGCCCAGCTGCCAGCACACGGAGAAGGCGGTCCACTTGGCGCTGCCCAGCTCCTTTGCCATGGTGGAGGTGGCCGCCACGCAGGGGACGTAGAGCAGGATGAACACCAGCATGGAGAAGGCGGACAGGGGGGTGAAGCCCGTCATGGCCGCGGCCACGGTGCTGCCGGCGGCGGTGAGGGAGAAGCCGTAGAACATGGACAGGGAGGACACCACCATCTCCTTGGCCACAAAGCCGGTGAGCAGGGCCACCGCCGCCTGCCAGAAGCCGAAGCCCTGGGGGGCGAAGATGGGGGCGATGAGGGCGCCCAGAGTCCCCAGCATGGAACTGGAGGGGTCGTCCACCATGTGCAGGGAGAAGTCGAAGGACTGCAAGACCCACAGCACGATGGACATGGCCAAAATCAACGTGCCGGCCTTCACCAGAAAACCCTTCACCTTCTGCCACACATGGGAGGCGATGTTCTCCATAGAGGGGAAGCGGTAGGGGGGCAGCTCCAGCACGAAGGGGGCGGGCTCCCCGGCAAAGAGGGTGTGCTTAAAGAGGATGCCGGACAAAATGCCGGTGCACATGCCGATGACGTACAGGCCGAACACCACCAGACCCGCCCAGGGGCCGAAGAAGGCGGCGGACAGAAGGCCGTACACCGGCAGCTTGGCGGAGCAGGACATGAAGGGGATAAGCAGGATGGTCATCCGCCGGTCCTTCTCGTTCTCCATGGTCCTGGCCCCCATGATGGCGGGCACCGAGCAGCCAAAGCCCATGAGCATGGGGATGAAGGCTTTGCCGGACAGGCCAAAGCGCCGCAGCAGGCGGTCCATGATGAAGGCTGCCCGGGACATATAGCCCGAGTCCTCCAGGAAGGACAAAAAGAAGAACAGCAGGGCGATCTGGGGCAGGAAGGAGAGCACGCCCCCCACGCCGCTGATGACGCCGTCGCAGATCAGGCTGATGAGCACATAGGGCGCGCCCAGGCCGGTGAGGGTCCCCTCCACCCACACGGAGAACAGCTCCAGCAGGGCGCTCACCCCGTCCTGAAGCCAGGAGCCGAAGGGGCCGAAGGTGATGACGAACATCACCAGCATGGCGCACAAAAACAATGGCAGGGCGGTGAAGCGGCCGGTGACGATCTTGTCGATCTTTTCCGTGAGGGTGGGGCCCTCAGCCCCCTTCCCCTTTACCACCGAGGCGTGGACCACCCGCTCGATGTACTTATAGCGGCTGTCCGCCACCAGGGTCTCCCGGTCCCCCAGGTCGCTGGAGGCCTCGTACTCGGCGATGATGCCATCCAGCTTCTTCTGCACATCGGGAGGCAGGTTCAGGGCCTTGGCCACCACGTCGTCCCCCTCCAGCAGCTTGATGGAGGCCCAGTGGGCGGGCAGGTTGGCGGCGTAGGCGTAGTCGTGGATGAGCTCCCCCATACGGTGGTGGATGTCATGGGTGAACTCGTCGTACAGGTCGTCCGGCTCATAGGTGACCCCCAGGTGCATCTGCCGGTGGGCCACCTGGAGAAGCTCGTCCAGCCCCTCGCCGGTCTTGGCGGTGATGGGCACCACCGGCACCCCCAGCTCTTTGGACAGGCGCTCCACGTCGATCTGGTCCCCCCGGGCCTTCACTTCGTCCATAAAGTTCAATGCCAGCACCAGGGGGCGCTCCAGCTCCAGCAGCTGGACGGTTAAGTACAGGTTGCGCTCCAGATTGGTGGCGTCCACGATGTCGATGACGGCGTCAGGGGACTCCCCGATGATAAAGTCCCGGGCCACGATCTCCTCCATGGAGTAGGGGGACAGGGAGTAGATGCCCGGCAGGTCCACCACCGTGATCTCCCGCTCCCCCAGGTGGGCGACGCCCTCCTTCTTCTCCACAGTGACGCCGGGCCAGTTGCCCACATACTGGTTGGAGCCGGTGAGGGCGTTGAAGAGGGTGGTCTTGCCGCAGTTGGGGTTGCCCGCCAGGGCCACCTTCATGGGCCGGCTGTCGTGGGCGGTGTGGTCATAGGGCTTCTCGTGGTGCTCCAGCTCGTGGACGTGGTCCCGAAGCTGGCGGCGCTCCCGCTCCGGGTCGGGGGTGCGGCCCTTGGACGGCTGGGACGTCTGGGCCCGGGGCGGGCCGATCTGGATCTGGGCCGCATCGGCCTTGCGCAGGGACAGCTCGTATCCCCGCAGAGACACCTCCAGAGGGTCCCCCAGAGGGGCGATCTTCGTGATCTTCACCGCCGTCCCCGGGGTCAGGCCCATGTCCACCAGCCGCCGCTTCACCGCGCCGGACTGGTTGCCCACAGACAGGATCATACCGCTCTCCCCGGGAGCGAGCTCCTGGAGGGTGCGGGGATGTTTTGCGTTTCGGTCTTCCATCATGGGTCCTCCAATCCGTTGAAAATGCTCCATTACGGTTTATTCTACTCAAAATCGGACGGGGTTGCAAGTGGCAACCTGACGGACTGCATCCTGGTTTTCGGCCTTTTTTCAGAGGATTTGGCCGCCGGAATTCCAGACATTTCCTCTGGCCCAGACGGGGCGGGAAGACTGTCCGCCCGCTTCAAAAATCCCTTGCCCCGCCCACGGGGGAGGTGTATAATGTAGAATATTGCAAAAATAAAAACCTCATTTCAAAAATTCAAAAAGAGGAGGACGGAACCGGTGGCGCAGCAGACGAACGACTTTTCCCAGGGCAGCATCCCAAAGAATATTTTGTCCCTGGCCATCCCCATGACCGCGGCCCAGCTGGTCAATGTGTTATACAGCGTGGTGGACCGCATCTACCTGGGCCTTCTCCCCGGCCATCTGGCCCTGACCGGGGTGGGCGTGACATTGCCGGTCATCTCCATCATCATGGGGTTTGCCAATCTGTGCGGCACCGGCGGCGCGCCCCTGAGCTCCATGCACCGGGGCCGGGGAGATAAAGAGGAGGCCGAGCGGGTGATGGGCAACTCCTTCATCCTGCTGCTCATCTTCGGCGTGGCGGTCACCGCCTTCTTTATGCTGGTGAAGGAGCCCATGCTCTATCTCTTCGGGGCCAGCGACGCCACCTTCCCCTATGCCGACGCGTACATGACCATCTACCTGCTGGGCACCGTCTTTGTGATGATCAGCCTGGGCATGAACCCCTTTATCAACACCCAGGGCTTTGGGAAAATGGGGATGATGACCGTGTGCCTGGGGGCGGTGGCCAACATCGTCCTGGACCCCATCTTCATCTTCGTGCTGGACATGGGGGTGGAGGGGGCCGCCCTGGCTACCGTCATCTCCCAGGCCGCCTCGGCGGTGTGGGTGCTGAGATTCCTCACCGGGCGCAAGACCATCCTCCGCCTGCGCCTGGAGTGCCTGCGCCCGAAGGCCGCCCGGGTGCGGCGCATCATCGGCCTGGGCCTGTCCGGTTTCTTCATGAACCTGACCAACAGCCTGGTGCAGATCCTGTGCAACGCCACCCTGCAAGGCTACGGCGGGGACCTGTATGTGGGCGTAATGACCATCATCAACTCGGTGCGGGAAGTGTTCTCCATGCCCATCATGGGGATCAACAACGCCGCCCAGCCCATCATCAGCTATAACTACGGGGCCGGGAAGTATGGCCGGGTGTGCGAGGGCATCCGGGTGAACATGGGGGTGTCCGTGGCCTGCGCCGCCTTCTTCTGGGCGGTGGCCATGCTCTTCCCCGCCCAGCTCATCCAGATCTTCAACCGGGAGGCGGAGGTGGTGGCCGCGGGTATCCCCGCCCTGCGCATCTACTTCTGCCTGTTCATCCCTATGTCCCTGCAAATGGCGGGGCAGAGCGTGTTTGTCAGCCTGGGCCGCTCCAAGCAGGCGGTGTTCTTCTCCCTGTTCCGCAAGGCGGTGGTCAACGCCTCCCTGACGGTGATCCTGCCCATCTGGATGGGCACCACCGGTGTGTTCACCGCCGAGGCGGTCTCCCAGCTTTTGGGCGGCCTGGCGTGCAGCCTGACCATGTACGTCACCGTCTACCGCCGCTACCGCAATCAGCCCGACCGGCTGCCCGACGCGATTTAGACCATAAAAAATTCCTCTCCCGGGCCGGGAGAGGAATTTTTTGCTTTCCGCCGTGTTAGAAGGGCAGAGCGGTGATGGCAGGGATCAGCACCGGCACGGACAGGGAGAGGACCACCCCGGAGGCGAAGGAGTAGATAGCCATGCGGTCACAGGTGGCGCTGACCACCACGGGGAGGACGGTGTCCATGGCGGTGGCGCCGGGGAGGGCCACCGCCTCGATGTACCCAAGCTTCTTGGCCACCACTGGGACGGCCACAATGGAGAACAGCTCGTGCATGATGTTGGAGAGGAAGGCGGTGGCGGACACGGTGAGGGAGTAGGGGGCCAGGAGGGTGGGGGCCAGGGAGTACCACCCAAACCCGGCGGCGGCGGCCACGCAGTCCTTGGGCCCCAGGGGGAGGGGGAGCAGAAACCCCGCCAGGGCGGTCACCAGGAAGGTGCCCGCCATCACCGCCAGGGGGACCAGCAGCACCCGGAACCCAGCGGCCCGGATGTCCCGGATCATGTTCCCCTGCCGCCCCATGTCCAGTCCCACCAGGAACAAGAGGAGATAGAGGCCGAAGTTGATCACCGTGGAGCAGTGGGCGGTGACCGCCGCCGGGAGCAGGAAGTATCCCGCCAGCATCCCCGCCGCCACCGTGACCACGATGAGGACCGTGAGGCTGTGGTCCACATGGACCTTTTCCCCGGAACCCTGGGCGTCCTCCCGGGCGGCCTCCTGGGGGGAGCGGCCCAGGGCGTCCATGTGCAGGAGGTACTTCCGAAGGGCGTGGACCGCCAGCATGCTCCCGATCATGGAGGTGACGGTGATGGCGAAGGCGGTCAGGCCGATGGTGCCCAGGGAGGCCACGATCTCCTCGTTGGCCCCCAGCTCCGCCCCCAGGGCGGCAATGAGCAGCAGCAGGGCCGCCGTCTGGAACCGCCCCAGCCAGGGCAGAGGGCGGGCGCGCAGGGCGGGGCGGGACCCCAGGAAGGCCCCCAGCGCCACCAGGGCCAGATAGACCGCCAGGTTAAGGAGCGTACCGGACATTTGCTGCAAGGGAAATTCCTCCTTTGTGCGTTGCGCAGGAAAAGGCCGGGCTGCACGCTGGCCGCCCGGCCGCAAGTAATCCACATTGTACCATGGATTTGTGGAAAAGTCCACGAAAATCCGACTTATTTCCGCATCCCTGCCGCCTGATAGAGCAGGGCGTTGCAGATGGCGGCGGCCACCGCGGAGCCCCCCTTCCGGCCCATGGCCACGATGGCGGGTACGCCTAGGCGCCGGCACACGTCCCAGATGCGCTCCTTGCTCTCCACCACGTTTACAAAGCCCACCGGCACCCCCACCACCAGGGCAGGGCGGAGGACCCCCGCCTCCATCAGCTCCGCCATGCGCAGTAGGGCGGTGGGGGCGTTGCCCACGGCGCACACCGCCTCTGGGTGCTCCGCAGCCCAGCGGTCCACCGCCGCCGCGGCCCGGGTGGAGCCTTGCGCCTTGGCCTGCCGGGCCACCTCCGGGTCGGCCATATAGCACAGCCGCTCCACCCCCAGGGTATTGCAGGCGGCCTGGTTGACCCCGGAGCGGGCCATATTGGTGTCGGTACAGATGGGGATCCCCGCCTTCAGAGCGGCCACCCCCGCCTCCACCGCCCCGGGGGTGAAGCGCAGGTTCTCGGCGTAGTCAAAGTCCGCGGTGGTGTGGATGGCCCGCTTCACTACCGTCGCACGGTCCGGGGGCAGGACGATTCCCCGGGCGGAGAGCTCCGTTTCAATGATGCGCATACTCTCCCCCTCGATGTCCATAGGGGTCTTGTGCTCCAGGCTCATACCAGCGCCTCCTTCTGTCCCGTGATGATCCACACCGGGTTCTGCCCCAGCATCAGGTGGAGCCCTCCGGTGCTTTTGCTCCGGGCCGCGGTGAGGTGGGTGATCTGAGGCTCCATGCCCAGCTGGGTGAGGGCGGCCGCGGCGGCCCCCAGGGTTTCCACCGCGATGGCGGTGACGCACACCCGCACGGCGGGGTTTTTCTCCACAGCCGCCTGTAAAATGTGGAAAAGTTCCCCGCCGCTGCCCCCAATAAACACCCCGTCCGGGGCGGGGAGTTCCGTCAGGGCCTGGGGGGCCCGGCCCTCCGCCAGGGTCAGGTTATAGGCGGAGAACCGCTCCCGGTTGGCCCGGATGAGGGCGCAGGCCTCCCCCTTGCACTCCACCGCGTACACCCGGCCCCGGGGGGAGAGGAGGGCCAGTTCCACCGACACCGAGCCGGTGCCCGCCCCCACGTCCCAGTAGGTCTCCCCGTCCCGCACCCCCAGCTTGGCCAGGGCGGCGGCGCGCACCTCCTGCTTGGTCATGGGCACGTCCCCCCGGAGGAACACTCCGTCGTCCAGCCCCTGAGACCGGGGGGAGTTGGCCGGGGGCTGGAACCCCTCCACCAGCAGCACCGACAGGGGGTCCACCTCCCGGTCCGCCAGCTCATAGGCCGGCCCGGTGCGGATGCGCTCCCGGGGGTAGGAGAGGGCCTCCCCCAGGGTGACGGTCAAATGGCCCAGCCCCGCCTGGGTCAGCCGGCGGCACAGCTCCCCCGGTCCTCCCCGGCCTGCGGTGAGGAAAAACACCGGCCTTCCCCGGGCGGCGAGCACCTCCCCCACCGGGTCGCAGGACAGGCCGTGGGCGGAGGCCAGGGCCCACTCCTGCCAGGGGCGGCCCAGCCGGGCGGCGAGGTACTGCAAGCTGGAGATTCCCGGCAGTACCCGCACGGCCATCCCCCGCTCCTCCAGCCGGGGGACCAGGCCCCGGGCCCCGGAGTGGAACCCGGTGTCCCCGCTGTACAGCATGCAGGGGGCGCTCCAGCCCTGCCCCTCCAGGATCTCCAAGATCTCGGCGGTCTTGGTGGCGGGGAGGCGGGGAATGTTAGGAGAGAGAGTACACTCCTCCAGCAGACGGCGGGAGCCCACCAGGCCGTCGGCCCGTTCCAGGGCATCTACCGCCGCCCCCGTGAGAAAAGCGGCCCCGCCAGGGCCCATGCCGATGAGGGTGACTTCCATAGAAATTCCTTCTTTCTTTCTGTGCCGTGGGGAAATTGAGAGAATTTCGCCCTGCGGGGCGAGTGACTTTCTGTCTGGCCAGAAAGTCACCAAAGAGCCACTAGGGGGTCGGCTCAGGATGGGCACTTGTGTGCCCATATTCGCCGCCGCCCCTAAAACCCCCTTTTACGAGAGCCGCCAATGCGGAGGCGTTCCGTTGACGTAAAGGCGCGGGTGGACATGGGATTGGTTTCCCGTCTATTACCGCTGCCGCTTCGTGTCCGGTAACCTTTGGGCGGTGCTTCTACCGGTGGAAAGCGCGCCTTTGTGCGGGTGGGGCTCAAGTTGTGCGGCGGGTAACGACGGGCGGCCCAGTGTGCCGCCCCTACGAGAGATGCAGGACATTTACGGCGGGCGGGGCTAGGACCCGCCCCTACGAAAAACCCGAAAGCGGTTCAGATTTACCGTAGGGGCCGGTCCCAGACCGGCCCGTGGTTTGGGCGACCCTTACGGTCGCCCATTCAGGCTTCCCCCTTGTAGGGGGAAGCTGTCAGCCGCAAGGCTGACTGATGAGGGTGCGTATCCAGGTTCCATCCCCTTCTGACAACTGCACCCTCATCCGTCACGGCTTCGCCGTGCCACCTTCCCCCTGGAAGGGGGAAGGCTATTTCGCATCGGGCGCGTTGGCTCGTCAAACCCAGGCGCATTTGTTGAAGTGCAGCAGGGACAAATTTTGCGAACTTAGGCCCCAGTGGGGCCGGGTTGAATGGCACGCAAGCACTCCTGATTTTGCGCGCCGGAAATCATGCAGCCACTTTCAGGAGGGCTCCTTCGTAAATGGGGGTCCGGGGTGTGAATGAATATGGCACGCAGCCCCACCCCAAGAGAAGCGAAACGAAGTTTCGCACAAAGTTCTTTTGCCTACTTTTCTTTCAAGAAAAGTAGGCGGCGAAACCTCCTGCACAGACGTTACAAATCCAGCACCCACGCCAAAACAGCGTCCAAATCCGCCCCGTGCTCCTCCGGCCGCCCGATGACCACCAGAGCCACCCCGGTATTTCGGGCGGCGGAGACCTTCTCTGCAAATCCCCCCGCCGCGCCGCCGTCCTTGGTGACCATCCAGCGGATGCGGTACTGTTCCAGGATGGCCTCGTTGAGTTTTTGGGAGAAGGGCCCGTGGAGGGCGATGATATTTTTCACCGGGATACCCGCCTGGCGGCAGGCAAGGAGGCTCTCCTCCACCGGCAGTACCCGGGGGAAGAGCCGCTCCGGGCGGATTTGGGAGAAGGCGGGCAGCCCCTTGGCCCCGATGGCCAGGAGGATATTTCCCTTCTGCCCCTGGAGGAATCGGGCGGCCTGCTCCGGGCTGTCCACCCGGAGGCCGTCAAAGGGGACGCCGCTCTCCCGCCGCAGCAGGCGGCGCAGGGGGACCCCGGCTTTCTCACAGGCGGCGCGGATGTTTGCGGAAACCTCCCGGGCGTAGGGGTGGGTGGCGTCCACGCACTTGTCATAGCCCGAGAGCAGCGCGGCCATCTCCTCCGCCGTCTTCCGCCCCACCAGGGGGGTGACCTCCGGCAGGCCGGAGAGCTCCTCCGCCCCCAGGGGGGTGGCCACGCTGACGGCGGCGGGAATCTTCCGGCGGGAGAGCTCCTGGGCCAAGAGGCGGCTCTCGGTGGTGCCGCCGAAAATCAGGATGTTCATGCTTTGGCCTCGTACCCCCTGGGGGTGACCATCCGCCCGGACAGATTCCGGGTGGACTGGGAGCCGATGAACACGGTGGTGAACATGTCCACCTGCTCCTCCCGCAGCTCCGCCAAAGTGAGCAGCCGGTGCTCCTGCCCCTCCCGGCCGATGTTCCGCACCCAGCCGCACACGGTATCTCCGCCCCGGTAGTTCAGAAGAATGTCGCAGGCCCGCCGTAAATGGTCCCTCCGCTTCCGGCTCATGGGGTTATAGAGGCAGAGTACAAAGTCCCCCGCCCCGGCGCAGGACAGCCGCTTCTCGATCACCGGCCAGGGGGTGAGCAGGTCGGACAGGGAGATCACCGCAAAGTCGTGCATCAGGGGGGCCCCCAGCACGGCGGCCCCGGCCAGGGCGGCGGTGACGCCGGGGATCACCTCGATCTCCACCTCCGGGAACTCCTCCGCCATCTGGAGGATGGGGCCGGCCATGCCGTACACCCCCGCGTCCCCGCTGCACACCATGGCGGTGGTGGTCCCGGAGGCCGCCCGCTCCAGGGCCAGGCGGCACCGCTCCAGCTCCTGGGTCATGGGGGTGGAGAGAAGCTCCTTTCCCGCCTGGAACTCCTTTGCCAGGTCCAGGTAGGTGGTGTAGCCGCACAGCACCTGGCTGACTTCCAGGGCCCGCCGGGCCTGAGGGGTCAGCTGGTCCGCCCCCCCGGGGCCCATTCCGATCACATAGAGTTGTTTCAAGAGGATTCCCTCCCATCTGTATTCCAACTGAGGCTCGGTTCCCGCCCCGCCAGGGCCAGGGTCACCCCGTTTTGGGCGGTCTTCTTCCGCAGCAGCGCGCCCCCCGCCGCCAGGGCGGCGCGCTCGCACACGTTGTCCACCCCGGTGACCTGCTCCACAAAGGGGGAGGGGGTGAATGTCCCCGGCACCCCCGCCAGCTCCCGGGCGCTGTAGGTGGTGAGGGGGAGGCCCAGTTCCCCGCAGAAGGCCAGCAGGCCGGGCTCATCCTTCTTTAAACCGATGGAGCACACCGCTGCGATCCCCTGGACGGGCAGGCGTTCTTCCCCAAAAACCGCTTGGAACAGGGCGCGGATGGCCGCCGCCTCCGTCCCCCGCTTGCAGCCCACCCCCACCCGGAGGGTTTTCGGGCACAGCCACAGGGCGGCCTCTCCAGGGGCGTACCAATCCACCACCACCGCCGCCGTCTCCCGCTCTCCCCAGGTCAGCCCCTCCGGCATTTCCCCGGCGATGGGCCACCGGGACCAGAGGGAGACGGCCCTCCCCGCCAAAAGGGCGGAGGACACGCCCACGATTTTTTCCGGATTGCATACCGCCAGCCCCTGCCGCCTGGCCCACTGGTCCACGGCGAAGACGCCGGTCACGTCGGTAGCGGTGGTGAGCACCGCCTGGCCGCCCAGCGCCCCGGCGATCTCCCGGGCCAGGTCGTTGGCCCCGCCCAGGTGGCCGGAGAGGATGGGGACGGCGAACTGTCCCCCCTCGTCCACCACCACCACCGCCGGGTCCCGGCTCTTGTGCCGGAGCAGGGGGGCGATGGAGCGCACGGCGATGCCCGCCGCCCCCACGAAGATGAGCCCCTGGGAGCGGCCAAAGGCCGTGGCCGCCCACTCCGCCGCAGACTGGTTTTCCGAACGGGTGCAGGCGGCATGGTGGCCCCGCCGGGTCAGTTTCCCGGCCAATTGGGCGGCCAGGGCCCGCCCCCGCTCCGTAAAGGCGATGAGTTCCAGGTTCATGGCTGTCCCGCCCCCTGGGCCGAGCTGTCCCCGGTACGAAATTCCGTGGTAAAGCCGGGGTGGTAGAGCAGGCTGCGCTGATACTGATCCGACAGAAAGTCCCCCACCAGCACCAGGGCGGTCTTGGAGATGCCGTGCGTCCGTCCCGCCTGGGCCAGGGTGCCCACCGTGCACCGGACCACCTGTTCCTCCGGCCAGGTGGCCTTGTACACCAGGGCAGCCGGGGTATCCGGGGTGTAGGCCCCCTTCAGCAGCTCCCGAGACAGCCCCTCCAGCATCCCGGCGGAGAGAAAGACCACCATGGTGCACCCGTGCTGGGCCAGGGTGGCGATGGACTCCCCCTCCGGCACCGGGGTGCGGCCCGCCATGCGGGTGATGATGACGCTCTGGCTCACCCCCGGGAGGGTGTACTCCGCCCCCGCCGCGGCGGCGGCCCCGCAGAAGGAGGACACCCCAGGCGTCACGTCCCAGGGGATGTTTCTGCGGTCCAGGGCGTCCATCTGCTCCCGCACCGCCCCGTAGAGGCAGGGGTCCCCGGTGTGGAGGCGGACGGTGTCCCCGCCGGCGCGCTCCGTCTCCTCCAGCACCTCCAGTACCTGCTCCAAGGTCATGCGGGCGCTGTTGTACACCGGGATATTTTCCCGGACGAAGCCCAGCAGGGCTGGGTTTACCAGGCTTCCCGCGTACACTACGCAGTCCGCTTCCTTCAGCAGCCGGGCGCCCCGAAGGGTGATCAGGTCCGGCCCGCCCGGGCCAGCGCCCACAAAATGGACCATAGGGAGACCTCCTTTTCTGACTTCTGTTTTGCTGGGGGGATTTCGCCGCCTTCGGGCGGCGAGTGACTTTGCCCACGGCGGCAAAGTCACCAAAACGCCGCCGGGGTTTGCTCCGAGGAGCACCGTTCCGGTGCTCCAAGTCGCTGCACCCCGGACCCCATTACGGGGATTACCCCTTGAGGCGGGAGGTGTCATTCCGGCGCGCAAAATTTGAGTGGGTGTCTAAATTCCCGCCGGGCCACTGGGCCCTGGGGTTGCAAAATTTAGAATTGCTGCGGTTCCACTTCTGCGCCTGGGTTTTCTTAGCCAACGTTCCGGGAGTGCGAAATAGCCTTCCCCTGGGGGCCGATTCCCCCTGTCAGGGGGCCGACTCCCCTTATCAAGGGGAGATGTCGAGCGCAGCGAGACAGAGGGGATAGGGAAATGTCCCGAAGGGACAAAAGGGGTAGGGACAGGTGCCGAGCGAATGCGAGGCGGATGAGGGGAACAGCGGCAGATTTTGTACCTCTTCCGTATAAACGCACTATAAGCCTTCCCCCTTCCAGGGGGAAGGTGTCACGCGAAGCGTGACGGATGAGGGTGCGTTCTTAAAACGCAATCCGCATCCCGGCGGGCGACCGCAAGGGTCGCCCCTATAAGCTTTTCAAGAATGTGTGTGCAAATGGGGAAACGCGGGCGGCCCAGGTGTGCCGCCCCTACAGGAATCAGGAGACGTTCCGGGGTGCGCCGTCTCTCTGAGCCGCAATTGAGCCTGGACACGCCAAAAGGCGCGCTTTCCACCGGTAGAAGTATGACCCAAAGGTTACCGGACACGAAGCGGCAGCGGTGATAGAAGGGGAGCCAATCAGCTGAGCCACCCGCGCCTTTGCGATGACTGCCAAGTTTTTCACATTGGCGGCCCCGTAAAAGGGGTCCGGGGAAAGGCGAATATGGGCACGCAGTGCCCATCCTGAGCCGTCCCCGGCGATTCTTTGGTGACTTTCTCATCGCTGAGAAAGTCACTCACCGCCGCAGCGGCGAAACACCCCAAATACGATCCTTACGGTAAAATAATGGTGGTAAAATACCCCGAGGACTCCGGCTTCTCCCCCAGAGAAGAAAACACCCGCTCCCCAGGCAGGCCGCAGTTTTCCACCATCCCCGCCTGGTCCAGCAGCCCTCTCCGCTCCAGTTTCTCCAAAAGCCAGGGATAATTTTTCCCGGATTTCATCAAAACCTTGGTCCCGGGCAGGTCCAGGGTCTCCCCCAGACCCTCGCCCCCTCCGGGGAGGATGTGCAGGGGCGTGTTGGCCTGGGTCAGGCTCCGGCCCAGCCGGGCGGCCACGGCGCAGAAGCTGGGCACCCCGGGGATCATGGCGCAGGGGAAGCCCTCTTCCCTTAAAATGTCCATGAGATAGCAGTAGGTGGAGAAGATGGACACATCCCCCAGAATGGCCATGGCCACGTCCTGCCCGGCATCCAGATAGGGGCGCACCGCGTCCGCGGCGGAGCGGTGGGCGGCCCGCTGCTTCTCCCGGTCCCGGGACATGGTGAAAAACAGGGGGAGAAGGGTCTTCTTCTCCAGGTCCACCACCTGCCGGGCGATGCGCAAAGCGGTCATCTCCCCGGAGGCGGTCTGAGGGGCGGCCAGGACCGGACAGGCCTCCAGCACCCGCACCGCCTTCAAGGTCAGCAGCTCCGGGTCGCCGGGGCCCACGCCCACGCCGTAAAAGGTTCCTAAGGGTTTGCTTGTGTGTTCCATGCGGCTATGATCTCCTTCGCCCCCTGGGTCAGCCCCAGAAGGCCGTATTGATTGCTGAATAAAACGACCCCGGTCCGCAGGCCCTCTCCGGCCCGGCGGTTGAGATGGCGCTGGATGGCGGAGAGGAGGGAGCGGAGCACCGGCTCCCGCAGGCCCTTCTCCGCTAAAATCTCCAGGCAGCGGTCGGCGGTGGCGCTGTCCATCAGCGCCCGGGCGGTCTCCCGGTCCACCCCGCACAGGGCGGCGTGGGCGCAGAACAGCTCCGCCCGCCCGTCCGCCCAGCGGGAGTGGGTGTTGAAGATGCCCCCCGCCAGCTTGACGAATTTCCCGATGTGGCCCACCAGAAGGGCCTCCTGAAACCCCTCCAGCTGGGCCGCGTCCAGGGCCTCCCCCACAAAGTTGGAGCACTTGACCGTGGGGATACTTTCCGGCAGCGGCAGCGCGCCGTTTTTCAAAAAGTCCGAACCGTAGTTGCCGGGGGTGAGGATCACCCGGCGCGCCCCCTGGCCGGCGGCCTGGCGCAGTTCCAGGGCCATGGTGTCCACCAGGGCCTGGACGCTCATGGGCTCCACGATGCCCGAAGTGCCCAGAATGGAGATGCCGCCCTCCACCCCCAGGTGGGGGTTGAAGGTTTTCTTGGCCGCCTCCCGGCCCCCGGGGACGGAGATGGTGACCAGCAGGCCCCCCGGCTCGTCCAGGGCGGCCCGCACCGAGTCCACCGCCTCCAGAATCATTCGCCGGGGCACGGAGTTGATGGCCCACTCCCCCACCGGCTGGTCCAGGCCGGGCCTCGTCACCCGACCCACCCCTTCGCCGCCCCGGATGGTAATGTCCGCCCCAGGCTGGCGGGTGACGGCGGCGGTGATGGACAGGCCGTGGGTCACGTCTATGTCGTCCCCGCCGTCCTTGGTCACCGAGCAGAAGGCGGTCCGCCCCTCCAGACGGGGGGCCTCCACCGGGACCTCCACCACCCAGCCCTTGGGGGTGCGCAGAGAGACGGTCTCCGGGGCCTGCCCGGTGAGGAGCAGGCGGGCCGCCCCCTGGGCGGCCAGGGCGGCGCAGGTGCCGGTGGTGTAGCCGCAGCGCAGGCGTTTGCCGTTTGCTTGGATGTAGTGGTCGAAAGGCATAAAAGCTCCTTTTTTAATCGGGGTTTCGCCGCCTGAGGGCGGCGAGTGACTTTTGGACGCCCAAAAGTCACCAAAAAGCGCTAGGAGGTCGGCTCAGGATGGGCACTTGCGTGCCCATATTCGCCGCCGCCCCTAGAACCCCCATTACGAGGGCCGCCAATTAGGCGGGCCGGTTCGTTAACGCAAAGGCGCGGGTAGTTCAGTCGATTGGCTTCCGTTCTATCACCGCTGCCGCTGAGTTTCCGGTAACCTTTGGGTAGCGCTTCTCCCGGCAGAGAACGCGCCTTTGTTCGGGTGGGGCTCAATTGCGGCTCATAGAGACGGCAAGCCCTGAAACCGTTCCCGATTTTTGTAGGGGCCGGTCCCAGACCGGCCCGTGTTTCCGGGGTTTCGTCTACATTCTTGAAACTCTGTAGGGGAGCCCCAAGGGGCTCCCGCAAGGCTTCCCCCTGGAAGGGGGAAGGCTTTACGGGTGCTCCTATGCGCCCCTACAAAACGGTGGGGGATGGCGGGCGGGTGAGGACACCCGCCCCTACGAAATTACCGGAGGCGAAACGAAGTTTCGCACAAAGTTCTTTTGCACCGCGTTTCTTGCTTCGCTGCGAAACGTGGATTGATTGCACGTGAAAGAAAACCCTGATGGTTTTCTTTCACACTATCTTTCCTTCCGAATCCTGAAAGCTATCGCAGAGGCGAAGCGAAGCTTCGCAGAAAGTTCTTTTGCCTACTTTTCTTTCAAGAAAAGTAGGCCTTTACCTCTCCAGCAGCTGCTCCAGCCTGCGGACGTACAGTTCCTGCACCTGCGGCATCCTCCCCAGGCCCTCCAAAACCACGTCCACACGGAACCCCGCCGCCTTCAGGCGGCTTTTCCAGCTCTCCGGTTGCAGGCCGGCCAGGTCCTCCCGCACATGGGTCCCGGCGGTGAGGAGGAGGGGGACCAGGGTGACCTGATGGATACCCTGCCGCCGGAAGACGGGCAGAAGCTCCTCCAGGCCGGGCCAGCCCTCGATGGTGCCCACCAGAACATCCTCCCGGCCCGCCAGATCAAAGACCCCCTGGAGGGCGGGGTAGACCAGGTTCCCCAGGTGGGCGGTGCCGTGGCCCACCAGGGCGATCCCCCGGCCGGGGGTGCGGGGCCAGCGCTCCATCAGCACTCCGGCCAGGGCGCGGACCGCCTGGGTGTCCCCCATCAGGGGCGGGGCCAGGCGCACCTCCCGGAAGCCGGGGCGGAAAGCCTCCACCGTCCGGGCGATGGCGTCGTACTCATAGCCGGGAAGCAGGTGGGTGGGCAGGACATACAGCCGCTCCGCCCCGACGGCCCGCTGCCCCTCCAGGGCCTCCTCCAGGCTGGGGATCACCGTCCCCCTCTTGGCCAGGATGCGGCGGATGGTGGGGCTGGTGTAGGCCCGGGCAAAGGGCAGGTGGGGGGCGCGGCGGCGGAGGGCCCCCTCCACGCCGCCGATCTCCTCCCGCCGGGCGCGCTCCGGCACCGTGCCGAAGCTCACCGCCAGCAGGGCTTCCTTCACTTCCATCGTCGCTCCAACTCCTCTCGGGACCGGGGGAGGGGGGAGAGCCCCAGCTTTTTCCCGATCCAGTATACCATAGGTGTGGGGAAATTCCACCCCGGAAGGGCGCCGCTTTGGGCGAAAATTTTCTCCGGTACGTCCAGAGCGGCCAGCCGCCCCTCCAGGAGCACCGCCGCCCGGTCCGCCCACCGCCACACAAAGTCCACGTCGTGGGTGGAGAGCAGCACGGCGATCCCCTCCTGCCGCAGCCGGTCCAGAGCTTCCTCCAGCCGCCCCTGCCCCTCCGGGTCCAGCCCCGCCGCCGGCTCGTCCATCAAAAGGACCCTGGGTTCCATGGCCAGCACCCCGGCCAGGGCCGCCCGCTTCTTCTCCCCCCCGGAGAGCTGGTGGGGGGAGCGCCGCCGGCAGCCCTCCAGCCCGCAGGAGGCCAGGGCCCGGTCCGCCCGGGCCTTGACCTCCTCCGGGGGAAGCCCCAGGTTCCGGGGGCCGAAGGCCGCCTCCCCCTCCACCGTGGGGGCGATGAGCTGGTCGTCCGGGTTTTGAAAGACCAGGCCCACGTCCTGGCGCAGGCGGTCCAGCTCCCGGCGCTTTTTCAGGTCCACCCGCCGCCCCTCCAGCCAGACCTCCCCGCCGGACAGGGGGAGCAGCCCTACGCAGGCGAGCAGCAGGGTAGACTTGCCCGCCCCGTTGGGGCCCAGCAGGGCCACCCGCTCCCCCGGCTCCAGGGACAGGGAGACCTCCCGGAGCACCGGGGGCTCCTCCGGGGCATAACCGGCGGACAGGTGTTTCACTTCCAGAATCGGGGCCATCAGGGCCACCCCCCTCTCCACGCCAGAAGCTCCAGCCCCAGCAGCAGGGCCAGCAGAAGGCCGGCCCCCAGGGCCTGCGGTTTCGTCAAAGGCTTCCCCTCAAATACCTCCAGGGAGAGTTCTCCCCGCCAGCACCGTGCCTCCATGGCGGCCAGGGACCGCCGGGCCTGGCCCAGGGACCGCCCCAGCAGCACCGAGGCCACGGCCTCCGAGGTGCGCACCCCGGCGGAGAGCCCCCGCCAGCCCAGGCGGCACCGGGCGGCCTGGGACATGGTTTCCAACAACTCCCAGAGCAAAAACAGGTACCGGTAGGTCAGAGCCATCAGCTCCACCAGGGTCCTAGGGAGCCCCAGATGTTTCAAGGCCTCCAGCAGCCGGGGCATGGGGGTGGTCAGGGCCAGGGCGTACATCCAGGACATGCCCCCCAGGGCCCGCAGGGTCACCAGGGCGGCCTGCCGCTGGCTGTGCCTGGTGACGGAGAGAAAGCCCCCCGGGATAGGGAGGGCCAGCACATCCCCTGGACGCGGCCCCAGGTCTGCCACCAGGGCCAGGGCCCCCAGCAGCAAAAAGGTCCCCGGCAGGGCCATCAGGCGGAGGTACCGCCGGACGGATACGCCCCCCGGGCCCAGCAGCGCCAGGCAGGCCGTCCCCCACAGCAGCAGGGCCAGCAGCAGGGAGGGGGACGCGGCGCAGCAGGCAAGACCGGCCAGGCAGACAAGGCCCTTGGCCCCCACGGGCATCTCTGAGAGGGGGGAGGAGCGGGCGGTGCGCTCCACCAGCTCCAGAGCGTGGGCGTGTCCACCTCTCCGGCTCCCCCAGGCCAGCGCAAGGCCGGCCCCCAGGCTCCCCAGGGCCAGGGGGAGGGGCGGCAGGCGGCCAGTGCCCAAAAGGAACAGCACCGCCGCCGCCAGACCGGCCCGCACCATCACGGGGCCCCCTCCCGGGAGCCCTCTGGGGACATCCCGCCGCCCCCATATTTCTTCCGGGCGAAAAACCAGCCGAAGCCGAACCCCAGCACCCCCGCCCCCAGGGCGGCCTGGAGGCAGAAGAGCAGGCTCTCCGTCTCCCCGCCGGGGGGCTCCAGGATGGGCTGGGCAATGGGGACATAGTCCGGGTCCAGCTCCTGGACCAGCTCCTCCGCCGCCCCGTCCGCCCCGGCAAAGTCCGTGTCCCGAAGGAGGGCCAGGGGGATGACGGCCACCAGGGCGGCGGCGAGCAGCAGGAGGAAAAACAGCTTCCACTTCCGGCTCATTTCCCCGCCCCCTTTCCCCTCCAGCCCTCCAGCAGCCGCAGCTCCGGCTGGGCGCACTGCTCCAGGGCCAGCACCGCCGCCGCGGTGACCAGCCCCTCGATCACGGCCAGGGGGATCTGGGTGAGGGCGAACACCCCCAGAAACTCCACCGCCGCCCCGGCCACGCCCCCGGTGGCGCTGGGGTGGGCCAGGGCCAGCTGGAGGCTGGTGACGCAGTAGGTGAACAGATCCCCCAGGGCGGCGGCCAGGAACACGGCCACGCGCCGGTTGAGGTGCAGTACCCCGCACAGCCGCCACACCCCCCAGCTCACCAACGGGCCGGCCACGGCCATGCTGAAGGTGTTGGCCCCCAGGGTGGTCAGCCCCCCGTGGGCCAGGAGCAGGGCCTGGAACACCAGGACGATGAGCCCCAGCACCGCCATGGGGGCGGGGCCGAAGAGGATGGTCCCCAGGCCGGTCCCTGTGGGGTGGCTGGAGGAGCCGCTGACCACGCTGGGGATCTTCAGGGCGCTGAGGACGAAGGCGTAGGCCCCCGCCATGGCCAAAATCACCAGGACGCTCTTCTGGTTTTGGGCCAGACGGCGGATCTTCATCAGCCCCCAGGCCACGAAGGGGAGGCACAAAGCCCCCCAAAAGAGGCAGGCCCCCGCGGGCAGATACCCCTCGGCGATGTGCATGGCCGCGGCGCTCTGGGGTACGCACAGAGCCAGGGCCAGCGCCAGGGACAGGGTGAGCATTCCCTGTTCACGGTTTGACATGGTAAAATTCCTCCTTTTCAAACAAGGCCTGGCTCGCACATACAAAAACGCCGCTCCAGAGACAGCTGGAGCGGCGCAGGACAACAAAACCGGTCCTGTCATGCAGGGCGGGCCCGGTGAAGTTTCCGCACACCCGTTTGGTCCGTCCGGGGGCGGGTCCTGTCCCATCCAGAGACAGCGATACACCAAAGGGCAGGTCTTCCGGCTTGGGTTCCCCGTCCTGTGTCCGCCTTCCCGCGCGTACCCGCAGTGGCATACCGGACCCAGGACTCCCCCTTACGGCGGCGGTCCCGCGCGGGATTCTCACCCGCTTCCCTATTCTCCCGGCCAGCCCCCCCTTCCGGCGAGGCCCCGGGCACCCTTAGGCGCTTTGTCTGACCATTGTACCGGACGCAGGGGGATTTGTCAATCCAATGGGATGGAAGGGATTGACCGTTCTTGTAGGAGTACAATACATATTGGACAGCAGAATAAAAAAGGATGAAGGATAAGGCCTCATCGGTTATAGTTGGAGTTGCAGACAACAACTTGACGAGAGGGGGCCATATCCTTCATGAGCAAGAG
>CALWWF010000088.1 GCA_944385165.1 uncultured Oscillospiraceae bacterium | reverse complement strand
ACGCCGTCCAGCCACAGCACCTGGCTGTAGCCCTTGGCCTCGGCCCGGTCGCCGGCCCGCAGGGAGGCGGCGTAGTTGCCGCCGGTCTTGGCGGTGCCGGTGCCGCCCTTGACGGCGCGGACGTCCTCGTCCTCCACATAGATCTTCACCGGGTCCAGCCCCTCGGGGTAGTAGGCGCCCACGGGGCAGACGATGACGATGAACTGGCAGTGGTGAGAGCTGTGCACACCTAGGGCGGCGTCCAGGCCGACCATGAAGGGACGGATGTACAGGGAGGTGTCCTTCTCATGGGGCACCCAGTCCTGCTCCACCTTCACCAGCTCGGTGATGCCGGCCAACGCCAGGTCCTCGGGGATCTGGGGCAGGGCCATACGCTCCGCGGACGCGTTCATGCGGCGCACGTTGTCCATGGGGCGGAAGAGCTGGATGGAGCCGTCGGCGGTGCGGTAGGCCTTCAGGCCCTCGAAGATCTCCTGGGCGTAGTGGAGCACCTTGGCCGCCGGGTCGATCTCCAGGGGGCCGTAGGGGACGATGCGGGGGTCGTGCCAGCCCTGGCCGGCGTCATAGTCCACGATGAACATATGGTCGGTCATGCACTTGCCGAACACCAGGGTGGAGGAGTCGGGCTTCTCCTTGAACGTCTTCGCGCGGGTGATTTTGATCTCTTGCATGTTGGAACAGCCTCCTAAGGTAATAAAGTATAACAGGCACCGGATGGACCAGAGGAGGGCGTACGCCGTCCCGCTCCATTCAGGGGGGCCGTCTCCCGGCCATAGGGCCGCCCCGACCCGCTTTGCGGGGGCGGCCCGCGCTCCGGGCGCCGGCTCTGCTTTGCAGCTGCGCTGCAACAAACACGCTTGTACCCTTTATTATAGCAGTCTTTTTCTTTGGTTGCAACGCCTGAACTGGGCCGCCAGACGGTTTTTTCCCATTTTTTCGCAGCCGGCGCTCTCCGCGCTCCCGATCAGGCAGGCGATTGCTTTTTTTCGGTTTCTCCCCAGGTTCCCCCCTGGTTTTGGTTGTATTTCTCCAGGCAATCTGCTATAATAACTCCTGATTTTATCCCCATTGCTT
Organism: uncultured Oscillospiraceae bacterium; assembly: GCA_944385165.1. Classification (GTDB taxonomy): domain Bacteria; phylum Bacillota; class Clostridia; order Oscillospirales; family Oscillospiraceae; genus Lawsonibacter. The sequence continues at coordinate 2,290 of CALWWF010000088.1, read as the reverse complement.
TTGGAAGGAGGGTTCCCCTCTTGAACCGAAAACTGCCTCAGCTGCTTCAGCCCAGCCTGCAGCTGTATTTTATCTGCCTGTTTTTGTTCGCCCTGGCTTCCGCCCTGTTCAGCTGGCCCCTGGCGGTGCTAGAGCTGGCCATTGTGGTGCTGCTTGGCTTCTACCACCGCAGCGGCCTGCGCAAGCGCCGCCGGGAGATCACCAAGTATATCGAAAACATCACTGGCAACGTGGACGTGGCCACCAAGGACACCATGGTCAACTCCCCCCTGCCCATGGTCATCTTCCGCCCGGAGAGCGGGGACATCATCTGGACCAACGACCGCTTCCTTCAGCTCACCGACAACCGGGAGCACCTGTTCGACGCCAAGCTGGAAACGGTCATCCCCGGCTTTGACACCCGCTGGCTGCTGGAGGGCAAGAGCGAATGCCCGGAGGAGGTAGCCCTGGGGGAGCGGCGCTTTCTGGTCTACGGCCACCTGGTCCGGGCCAGCGAGCGGGGCGGTGGCTTTCTGGCCACCACCTACTGGGTGGATGTGACCGAGCTGAGCGCCATCCGGGACCGGTATCAGGCCAGCCGTCCGGTGATGGCGGTGCTGCTGCTGGACAACTACGAGGACCTGATGAAAAACCTGACGGAGAACCAGCGCTCCACCATCTACTCTGAGCTCAACGCCCGGCTGGACGCCTGGGCGGCGGGCACCGGCGGGATGCTCCGGCGCATCGAGCGGGACCGGTACCTCTTCCTGTTTGAGCAGCAGTACCTGTCCCGGTTCATGGACCAGAAATTCGACATTCTGGACACCATCCACCAGGTGGTCAGCCCCAGCGGCCTGTCCGCCACCTTCTCCATCGGCATCGGGGTGGACGGCTCCTCCTTCCAGGAGCTTTTGCAGTTTGCCAACCTGTCCATCGAGATGGCCCTGTCCCGGGGAGGCGACCAGGCGGTCATCCGCAACAAGTTCACCTTTGAATTTTTCGGCGGCCGCTCCAAGGAGACGGAGAAGCGCACCAAGGTGAAAAGCCGGGTCATGGCCAACGCCCTGTCCGCTCTGGTGGCCGACTCCTCCTGCCTGATTATCATGGGCCACCGCTCCCCGGACAACGACTGCATCGGCGCCGCCGCCGGCGTGTGCGCCATCGCCCGGAAAAAGGGGGTCCCCGCCTATATCATCCAGGAGCCGGGCTCCCCTCCGGGCAAGGCCCTGATCACCCGCCTGATGCAGCTCCCCGAGTATAAGGAGTGCTTCCTCCCCTCCCAGGAGGCCCTGCTGCGGATGGACAACCGCTCTCTGGTGGTGGTGGTGGACACCAACCGCCCAGAGCAGGTCCAGTCCCAGGAGGTGCTGGAGTCCTGCAACCGCATCGCCGTCATCGACCACCACCGCCGGGCCGCCACCGATATCGAGGGGGCCGCCCTGAACTACCACGAGCCCTACGCCTCCTCCGCCTCGGAGCTGGTCACCGAGCTGCTGCAATACATCGCCGACCCCACCGACCTGACGCGGGTGGAGGCGGAGGCCCTCCTGGCGGGCATCGTGCTGGACACCAAGAATTTCTCCATGCGCACCGGCGGGCGCACCTTTGAGGCCGCGGCCTTCCTGCGCCGGGCCGGGGCGGACACCGCCGAGGTAAAAAAGCTCTTCCAGAACGACCTGGCGGGCACCATCGCCAAATACGCCATCATCCAGAACGCCAAGCTCTACCGGGACCAGATCGCCATCGCGGTGGTGGACCACACGGTGGGCCGGGTCACCGCGGCCCAGGCGGCGGACGAGCTTCTGAACATCATTGGCATCGACACCTCCTTCGTCCTCTACCCCGACGGGGACCGGGTGATCGTCTCCGCCCGCTCCATCGGGGACACCAACGTGCAGGTCATCCTGGAGAAGCTGGGCGGGGGCGGAAACGCCGCCGCCGCCGGAGGCCAGATCCAGGGCAAATCTCTGGAGCAGGTGGCCCAGGAGCTGGCCCAGGCCATCGACCAGTACCTGGAAGAGTAATGCAGAAGGCAGAATGCAGAAATGCAGAATGAATTCAGCGCACAGGTTTCATCTTACAGTTTGAAAGGAGCCCTTGGAATGAATTCGCAAGGTTTCTGGCGCCGCAGAGAGACACGGATAGCCATATATGCGATTCTCTTTTTGTGCTGTTTGATTCTGATTTTCGCCTCGGAATCCCTGGGCAGAGCCATTGTTAGTTTTGGAAAAAGCAGCTGGCCTACAGAAGATGTGTACCGGACTGCTGCCATGGTGCGCCAGGCTGGGATCTTGACCGGAGGGATCTCCGG
>CALWWF010000087.1 GCA_944385165.1 uncultured Oscillospiraceae bacterium | reverse complement strand
ACATAGTAGCCCTTCCGGTGGACGGGGGAGAAGTTGCACACCACGATGAGAGGTTTGCCCTCCCGGTCCCAGCGCAGGAAGGCCACGGTGTCGGCCTTGTTGTCGTCGGCGCACAGCCACTGGAAGCCCTGCCAGGAGTCGTCCTGCTCCCACAGGGGGGACTCGGCCAGGTAGAGGGCGTTGGCCGCCTTGAAGAAGGCGTGGAGCTTCTTGTGGGGCTCATACTGGAGCAGATGCCAGTCCAGGGAGTACTCGTAGTGCCACTCGTTCCACTGGCCGATCTCCGCCCCCATGAAGGAGAGCTTCTTGCCCGGATGGGTGAGCATGTAGGTGTAGAAGGCCCGCACGCCGGCAAACTTCTCCGGGTTGTCCCCGGGCATCTTCCCCAGGAAGGAGCCCTTCATGTGGACCACCTCGTCGTGGGACAGGGGCAAGATGTAGTTCTCCGAGAAGGCGTACATCAAAGAGAAGGTGATGTCCCGGTGGTTGAACTGCCGGAAGTAGGGGTCCAGCTTGATGTAGTGGCAGATGTCGTTCATCCAGCCCATGTTCCACTTGAAGTTGAAGCCCAGCCCCCCGTCGTCCACGGGGTAGGTCACCTTGGGCCAGGCGGTGGACTCCTCGGCGATCATCAGCACGTCCGGGTGGGCGGCAAAGATGGTGGTGTTCAGCTTCTGGAAGAAGTCGATGGCCTCCAGGTTCTCCTTGCCCCCGTGGATGTTGGGCATCCAGGCTCCGTCCTGCCGGCCGTAGTCCAGATAGAGCATGGAGGACACCGCGTCCACCCGCAGGCCGTCGGCGTGGTACTCCTCCAGCCAGAACATGGCGTTGGAGAAGAGGAAGGAGCGGACCTCATTCCGGCCCAGGTCAAATACCTGGGTGCCCCAGTCGGGGTGCTCCCCTTTCCGGGCGTCGGCATACTCGTAGGTGGGGGTGCCGTCAAAGTGGTACAGGCCGAAGGCGTCCCGGGGGAAGTGGGCGGGGACCCAGTCCAGGATGACCCCCACGCCGGCCTGGTGGAGCTGGTCGATGAGGTACTTGAGATCGTCCGGGGTGCCAAAGCGGCTGGTGGCGGCGAAGTAACCGGTGACCTGATACCCCCAGGAGGCGTCCAGGGGGTGCTCCATCACCGGGAGCAGCTCCACATGGGTGTAGCCCATCTCCTTCACATAGGGGACCAGGTAGTGGGCGGTATCCCGGTAGGAGAGGAACTGCCCCTCCCCGGTGCGCCGCCAGGAGCCCAGATGGCACTCGTAGATGTTCATGGGCCGGCGATAGGGGGGATTCTTGGCGCGGTAGTCCAGCCAGCTCTTGTCCCCCCAGGGGTAGTCGTCCAGCTCGTAGATCTTGGAGGCGTTGCCCGGGCGGGTCTCCGCGTGGAAGGCGTAGGGGTCCGCCTTGGCCACCACCGTTCCGTCCGGGCCGTGGACGGCGTATTTGTATGTATCATAGCGCTTCAGGCCGGGCACAAAGCCCTTCCAAATGCCGCCCTCCTGCTTCTCCAGGGGGGTCGCGTTTTCATCCCAACCATTGAACTCTCCAAAGACGCACACCTGCTTGGCATTGGGCGCCCACACCCGGAAGGTGTAGCCGTCCTGGCCGTCTACCCGGTCGGCATGGGAGCCAAAACAACGCCAGGCGTGGCAGCTGCGTCCCTCTGAAAAAGCCTCCAATTCCAGGAACAGATCAAAATCAGACAGTTTTCCATGGCTTTTTTCCAATGAGATCACCTCATTCCAATCAGTTTCGCTCTGATTGCGTGTAAAATGACAAGCACACAAAACAAGCGCCCCCGATATTTATATAAATTATACAACACGCTGGGAATACCGTCAAGTCAAAAGGGTGTGAAATGGAATTTTACCAGGGAGGACTCTTTCGGGCGGAAGGCCCCGCCGGGCGGCTCTCGTTTCCAGCCGCCCGGCAGGGTCACAGTTCATTTTGCCTTATCCGGCCATCAGCATCCGGTGCAGCAGGCGGGCAAACAGCTTGGGGGCGGTGAGCCGATCTACCTGCTGCGGCGACAGGATGGAGACGGTGTCCCGCACCTGCCCGTCCACCAGCACCTCCATCCGCCCCACCGTCTGCCCCGCCTCCACCGGGGCGGCCAGGTCCTGGGCCAGAGTGAGGCGGGTGGTGATCTGCCCCTCCTGTCCCCGGCGCACCAGCAGGCGGCACTCCCGCTCCAGCTCCGGCTGGATCTGGCTCTGCTCCCCCAGCAGCACCGGGATGGGGGCCAGGGGGACGTCGGGATACACGCTCACCAGGGCGTAGGAGGCAAAACCGTAGTCCAGCAGGGTCTGGGCGTCGGCAAAGCGCTGGGCGGAGGAGGGAGACTTCATCACCACCGCGATCAGCTCCATACCGTCCCGTTCCGCCGTGGCCGACATGCAGTAGAGGGCCGAGTCGGTGGAGCCTGTCTTCAGGCCGGTGGCCCCCTGGTAAAAGCGCACCAGGCGGTTGGTGTTGGTCAGGCCGAAGGCCCCGTTTCGGATGGAGTCCATCCAGATGGTGGTGTACTCCCGGATGCCCGGATGGCGGCAAATCAGCTCCCGGGACATGAGGGCGATGTCATAGGCGCTGGTCACATGCCCCTGGGCGGGCAGGCCGGTGCAGTTGAGAAAGGTGGTGTCCTCCATCCCCAGCTCCTTGGCCCGCTGGTTCATCTGGGCCACAAAGGCGCTCTCACTGCCCGCCAGATACTCCGCCAGGGCCACCGCTGCGTCGTTGCCCGAGACCACGGCGACGCACTTGGCCAGCTCTCCCACCGTCATCTGCTCCCCTTCTTTCAGATACACCTGGGAGCCCCCCATGCCGGCGGCATAGGCGGAGACGGTGACGGTATCCTCCTTGGAGATGCGGCCGCTGTCCAGGGCCTCAAACACCAGAAGGAGGGTCATCACCTTGGTGACGCTGGCCGGCTCCAGCTTCTGATGGGCCTGCTTCTCATAGAGCAGGGTCCCGGTCTCTTTCTCCATCAGCACTGCGGAGGCGGCGGAGAGCTCCAGCGCCGGCTGGCTTTCCCCCTCCCCGCCCCCAGCCGCGGCGGCGGAGCCGGTGAGCAGCACCGCCGCCAGCAGCAGGGAACAAATTCGCTTCATAGGACACGCGCCTCCCTATCCATGATTTGTGGCTTGCGGATTCAGGATGTCACGGCGCGCCCCCTTCTATACCCGGCGGCGGCGCGGTAAATTTTGCTGCTTGCGAACGCAGCTTCTACCTTAGTCCAGACCGGCGGATTTTTTTGTAAAATTTCGCCGGCCCGGCAAAATTTTTCCCATGCGTGAACGCGGACGTGCAACTTTTCCCGGCAGACCCCGCAAGGGTGAGGAGGGATACGGTGAAACAAGACAAGAACATGCTGGCCCGGGAGGCCCTGCTGGAGCAGATGCGGAAGCTGGCCTGCGCCAAGGTCAACGACGCGGTGAAGCTGGCCTACCTCCCCGAAGAGGAGCGGGACGCCATCGGGCGGCTGGACCTGGCCGCCCTCACCGAGTTTCGGCGCAGCGGGGCGGGGACGGTGGAGATGAAGTTCACCGACCGGATGCGGGCCCTGGAGCGGCTGCTGGAGCTGAGCGGGCCCAGCCAGGAGGAGCAGCTGGAGCGGTTTTTGCAGAGCATGGAGGAGCGGGAAGCGTGAGGCCCCTGAAATTCTCCCCCAAGCAGCGGCGGGTGCTCACCTGGTGGCGGAGCGCATCGCCGGACCGGGGCTATGACGCCATCCTCTGCGACGGGGCGGTGCGCAGCGGCAAGACCCTGTGTACCGGCCTGTCCTTCTTCTGCTGGGCCATGACCTGCTTTGCAGGAAAAACCTTCGCCCTGTGCGGCAAGTCCGTCCCCGGGGTGCGGCGGAACCTGTGGCAGGAGCTGCGGCCCCTGCTGGGGGAGCTGGGCTTTCAGGTCCAGGAGCGGCTGTCCCAGCACCGCATCGACGTGGCCCTGGGCGGCCGGCGCAACACCTTCTACCTGTTTGGGGGACTGGATGAGCGCTCCGCCGCCCTGGTCCAGGGGATCACTCTGGCGGGGGCGCTGCTGGATGAGGCGGCCCTGATGCCCCGCTCCTTCGTGGAGCAGGTGTGCGCAAGGTGCTCGGTGGAGGGGAGCCGGCTGTGGTTCTCCTGCAACCCGGAGAGCCCCGCCCACTGGTTTTACCAGGAGTGGGTGCGGAAGGCGGCGGAGAAAAACGTGCTGCGGCTGTCCTTCACCATGCGGGACAACCCCGGACTGTCCCAGGAGACCATCCGGCGGTATGAGGCCATGTTCCAGGGGGCCTTCTACCGCCGGTTCATCCTGGGGGAGTGGACGGCGGCGGAGGGCCTGGTGTACGACTTCTTCGGGCCGGAGCTGGTGAGGGAGGTCCCGGAGGACCTCTCCGGCCCCTGGTACATCTCCTGTGACTATGGGACGGTGAACCCCACCTCCATGGGGCTGTGGGGCAGGAAAGACGGGGTGTGGTACCGGACAGCGGAGTTTTATTACGACTCCCGGCGGGAGCGGCGGCAGAAGACTGACGGGGAGTACGCCCGGGACCTGGAGAAACTGGCTGGGGGACGGGACATCCGGGGGGTGGTCGTGGACCCCTCCGCCGCAAGCTTTCTGGAGCTGCTCCGGCGGAACGGGTGGCCGGTGCTTCGGGCCAAAAACGACGTGCTCTCCGGCATCCGCACCACGGCGGAACTGCTGCGGGCGGGGAAAATGGTCATCTGCTCCCCCTGCCGGGACGCCATCCGGGAATTCGGGCTCTACCGCTGGGACAGCGCCAGCGCGGGCGGAGACCGGGTGGTGAAAGAACATGATCATGCAATGGACGACATTCGATATTTTGCCGCCACGGTGGCCGCGAAACCCGGCGGGAACTTCTTCGCCGGGAGCGTGGAACGGGAGATCCCCTGAAACATTCGGGAAAGGGAGGAAACGGAATGTGAAGTGGTTTGCAAAAAAGAAACCGGCACCTAGGGCCCCTCAGGTCCAGGTGCGGGACGTCCAGGGGCACCCCTTCGGGATGCTGGACCAGTACGTCCCCCTGCGCCGGGGGGAGCTGGAACTGTACCGCTCCATCCGGGAGGCGGTACCCATTGTGGACGCCGCCATTTTAAAGCTGGTGCGGCTGTGCGGAGGCGTGCAGGTGCGCTGTTCGGATGGGGAGGGCCAGCGGGGGCTGGAGCGCTTTCTGGAGGAGGTGGACACCGGCCGGGGCCAGCGGGGAGTCCAGTCCTTTCTGGACCAGTACCTGGACTCTATGTTCACCTGCGGCCAGGGGGTGGGGGAGATCGTTCTGACCCCCGACGGGAGAGACGTGGCCGCCCTTTTGTGCGCCGACCCGGGACAGGTGGAGATCCGGGAGGGGGACACCCCCCTGGACTTCCGCCTGTGCGCCCGGGGCCCCCAGGGGGAGCCGGAGGAGCTGCCCTGGCAGGAGCTGCTGCTGTTCACCCCTTTTCAGCCGGGGACAGACAGCCCCTACGGGGTGTCTCTGCTGCGGTCCATGCCCTTTTTGTGCGGCATCCTGCTGAAAATCTATCAGGCTGTGGGCCAGAACTGGGAGCGGGTGGGCAATCTGCGCTTCGCCGTGGTGTGCAAGCCCGGCGAGGGGGACGGCCTGTCCGCCCAGGAGCGGGGAGAGCTGGTGGCCAGCGAGTGGTCCGCCGCCATGCGCTCCACCCGCCAGGGAGCGGTGCGGGACTTTGTGGCGGTGGGGGACGTGGACATCAAGGTCATCGGCGCGGACAACCAGGTGCTGGACAGCGAGGTGCCCGTGCGTCAGATCCTGGAGCAGCTGGTGGCCCGGACGGGCATCCCGCCCTTCCTGCTGGGGCTGTCCTGGTCCTCCACCGAGCGCATGAGCGCCCAGCAGGCCGACCTGCTCACCAGCGAGATTACCGCCATCCGCCGCAGCCTGGAGCCCATGATCCGAAAGGTGTGCACCCTCTGGCTGCGCCTGCACGGCATCCCCGGCACGGCGGCGGTGGAGTGGGCGGACATCAATTTGCAGGACCTGGTGGAGGAGGCCAAGGCGGCTCTCTATCAGGCCCAGACGGAACAGATCAGGAGGGAGTCAACTTGAACATCACCAAAACATCCAGTCAGCCCCGGGCGCGCCTGCAGCCCGGGCACCTGGAGGACATCAACCGCCTCAGCCGCACGCCCCTGACGGAAGAGCAGGTCTACGCCTTCCCCGTGCGCCTGTGCGACAACGAGGTGGACCGGGACGGGGAGCGCTTTTCCCCTAAAACCCTGGAGCAGCTGGCCCCCCTGTTTGTGGGGAAGAGCGGCATCTTCGACCACAACTGGAGCGCTCAGGGCCAGGCGGCCCGGCTCTACCGGGCCGAAGTGGCACAGGAGGCCGGACGCGTCACCCGGGCAGGGGACCCCTACCGCTGGCTGAAGGGGTACGCCTACATGGTGCGCACTCCCGACAACCAGAGTCTTATCGCCGAGATCGAGGGGGGCATCAAGAAGGAGGTCAGCGTGGCCTGCGCCGTGGAAAAGGCGGCGTGCTCCATCTGCGGCGCGCCCAGAGGGGAGGGCTGTGGCCACAAGCCCGGGGAGGTGTACGACGGGAAGCTGTGCTACATCAGCCTGGAGGAGGCCAGCGACGCCTATGAGTTCTCCTTTGTGGCCGTCCCCGCCCAGCCCGGAGCCGGGGTGGTCAAGGGCTTCTCCTCCCCCGGCCGGGAGGCCCGGCATCTGAAGGAGCTGGTCCGGGGGAACGCCCCCTGCGCCCGGGAGCTGGAGGCGCTGGAGGGGGAGGCCCGACTGGGAAGGAAGTGGCTCTCCTCCCTGCGCAGCGACGTGGTGCGCCTGGGCGGCCTGGCCGACCCCCAGCTGGATCTGGCGGTGCTGAAGGCCATCGCAGGCAAGCTGGAGGCGGAGGAGCTGCTGGAGCTCAAGCGGGTCTATGAGACCCGGGCCCAGAAGCGCTATCCCCTGGCGGTACAGCTGGAGTACCGGCAGGAGCCCCAGCGGGACCATCCCGCCCAAGAGGACGGCGCGTTTCTGGTGTAATTCAGCGTTTCAAAAAAGTGGCGGAGGCCACTTTTTTGAGGGGGATGCGGCCCCCTGCGCGCAGGGTTTGTCCGCCGCGGGCGGCCAAACCCCACACTGGTGGGCCGAGAAGTGTTTTCCCCGACGCACATGTCGCCGGGGAAAACGGATTTCAACTTTTTCGCGCCTGCGGGCGCGAACTCTGCGAGGCTTTTTTGACAGTCTCGCCTTTGAATCAAGCGGAAATATTAAGGTGACCAAAGGAGGAACACACAATGAGTATGGTTTCGTTTGAGGACATCGGCGGCGTGACCGCCACCTTCGCCGCCAAGGAGGATGTGGTCCCCGGCCAGGTGGTGAAGATCACCGCCAACGGCCAGGTGGGAGCTTGCAGCGCCAAGGACGCCTTCGCCGGACAGGCCCAGTCCCTCCGGGGTGGCTTTGCCGGGGTGCAGGTGAAGGGATTCCTGACCGTATCCACCACCAACACGGTGAACCTTGGCCGGGTCAATCTGGAGGCGGACGGCGCAGGCGGCGTACAGGCAGCTACCAGCGGCGGCGTGCCCGCCCTGGTGGTCAGCGTGGACGCCGCGGCAAAGACTGCGGTGATCTGTCTGTAAGAAAAAGGAGGTTTTGGCTATGGCAAATCAGTTTGATACCATCCGCCTGGAGAAGGGGATGTACCAGGAGGCGGGGCGCACCTTTACCCAGGTGCTGGAGCGCCTGGACCCCTCGGAGCAGTATAAGGGCACCCGCATGGAGGGGTTGGACGCCTTTCAGCGCCAGCTCAAGCGCTTTGACATCAAGGTCCGGGGGGCGGGCTCCGACCCGGTGGAGAAGTTTTTCCGCACCGCCGACTCGGCGGTGCTTTTCCCTGAGTACATCGCCCGCTCGGTGCGCCAGGGACTGGAGGAGGCCAATCTGATCCCCTCCATCACTGCCGCCACCACCCGCTTTGAGGGGATGGACTACCGCTCCATCACCGCCGAGGCGGGGGGCGAGGAGAAGGAGCTGAAAGCGGTGGACGAGGGCGCGTCCATCCCCGCCACCACCATTAAGGTACAGGCCAACCTGGTGAAGCTCCACAAGCGGGGGCGGATGCTGGTGGCCTCCTATGAGGCGGTGCGCTATCAGAAGCTGGATCTGTTTTCCGTCACTCTGCGACAGATCGGCGCCCACATCGCCAGGATGCTCCTCTCCGACGCCGTGGAGGTGCTGATCAACGGAGACGGCAACGACAACGAGGCGGATGCGGACGAGACCGCCGCCGCCTCTACCCTCACCTATGACGATCTGGTGACCTTCTGGGGGAAATTTGACCCCTATGAGATGAACACCCTGTTGGTGAGCCCCGATGTGATGCTGAAAATGCTCAAGCTGGCCGAGTTCAAGGACCCCCTCACCGGGCTGAACTTCCAGGGCACCGGCAAGCTCACCACCCCCCTGGGCGCAACCCTGCTGCGCACGGCGGCGGCCCCCGCCGATACCATCATCGGCCTGGACCACCGGTACGCTTTGGAGCTGGTCCAGGGCAGCGACGTGACGGTGGAGTATGACAAGCTCATCGACCGGCAGCTGGAGCGGGCGGCCATCACCACCCTGTGCGGCTTTGCCAAACTGTTCCCCGGCGCCTCCCGGGTGCTGAAGATCAAGGCGGCCTCTCAGGACAGCGGTTTGGAGGACTGAATATGACCGGGGAGATCGTGGCCCTGGCCAAAGCCATGGGGGCGGACTCCAGCCAGGAGGAGCTTCTGGCCCTTTTGTGTCAGGCGGCCCGGCAGGAGCTGGAGGGAAAGCTGCGGCCGGGAGTGACTCCCGCCGACTGTGAGAGCGCCTTCCTCCCCGCTGCGGCCTGGATGGCCCTGGCCGGTCTGGCCGCCGGGGGCGGCGAGGCCGGCGTGACCGCGTTTACCGCCGGGGATGTGACCATTCGCCGGGAGGGCGGCCAGGAGGCGGCCGCCCTTCTGGACCAGGCCAGGCGGCTGATGGCCCCCTATGTGACCGATGCGGACTTCTTCGTCCTGGGGGTGTGGGGATGAGCGCCCGGGCGTGGGCCGCTCTGCTGGAGCGGTACGGCCAGGCGGTGGTCCTCCGCCGGGGGGAGATGGAGATCTCCTGCCGGGCTTTTCTTCAGCCCATTCGGGACACGGGCGGGGAGCAGCAGCTCCCCAGCCCCCTGGGCCTGAGGCGGGAGGACCGGTTTTTATACCTGGGCGGGTCCGGCCAGCCCCTGGAACTGGGGGACCAGGTGGCGTGGGGCGGAGGGGACTATGAGGTGGTCTCTACCCACCCCATCTGCCTGGGGACCCAGGTTTGGTACATCTGGGCGGTGCTTTGCCCCATGGACAAGGAGGCGCAGGGATGAGCGGCGGATTGGAGCGCATCCGGGAGCGGATGGCGGAATACCTCAGCGGCTGCGGCGTGGCTGCCACCGCCGCCTGGCCCGCCCAGGAGCGGCTGCGGCAGGAGGGCGTGGTGGCGGCGGTCACCCTGCGGGGCTGTCAGGCGGGACCGGCTGGATTTCAGTCCTATCTGGGGGAGCGGTACAACCAGGAGACCCAGCAGTGGGAGGAACTCTATGGCCGGAAGGTCCATCTGACCTTTGGCCTGGACCTGTACGCCCCGCCCGGCGGCGGGGAGGCTCCCCTCCAGGCCGCTTTGGACACGATGGCCCAGGCCTGCGCCGGAGCGGGACCGGAGGGCTTCCATTTAGAGGAATTTTCCAGCGGTGAGACCGTCTATGACTCCGGCGGCCGCCTGCTGCGCAAGCCGGCCCAGGCGGTGTGCACCGTCTATCTCTATGCGGTGACCCAGCCGGACGGCGCATTTCTGGACTTTGAGATCAGAGGGGAGAGAACCACATGAGCACAAGCATAACCACCCACGAGCGCCCGGGAGTGTACTCCTCCTACGGCGCATCCTCCCTCATCCGCGGAAGCGGCGGGGGAAAGACCGTGGGACTGGTGGCCGTCAACACCCAGGCGGACGCCGGGACCATCTATACCATCACCAGCTACGAGGACGCGGTGGCCGCCTTCGGCAGTGCCGGGGGACAGGATATGGCCGAGCTGATCCGGGTGATTCTGCTCAACGGGGCCTCCGCCGTGGCGGCGGTCCCCATCGGGGACAGCAGCGGCTACGACGACGGCTTTGCCCTGCTGGCCGCCCAGGAAAACATCAGCGTGGTGGTGTGCGACAGCACCACCACCACCGTACAGCAGGATCTGCGGGACAGCGTGGTTTCCGCCTCCTCCGCCCGGAGGGAGCGCATCGCCGTGGTAGGCGCCCCCGCCGGGGAGACGGTGAGCAATCTGACCACCCAGGCCAAGGCCCTTAACAGCGAGCGGGTGGTGCTGGTCGCCCCCGGCGGGGTGAGCGCAGAGGGCGCCGCCCTGTCCGGTCTCACCGCCGCCGCGGCGGTGGCCGGAGCCATCGCCGCCCAGAGCGACCCGGCCCTCCCCCTGAACGGGGCGGAGCTGCTGGGTCTGAGCGGATTGTCCCAGCAGTACAGCGACAACGACATCGACCTTCTGGTCGGGGGCGGCGTGACCCCCCTGGAGGGCGTGGGGGGCGTGGTCTCGGTGGTCCGGGGGATCACCACCCGCACCCTGTCCGGCTCCTCGCCGGACGCCACCTGGCGGGAGCTGTCCACCATTTTGATTGTGGACGATGTGATTCCCTCCCTGCGGGAGAGCTTGCGCGCCAAGTTCCGCCGGGCCAAAAATACCCAGCAGAGCCGGGGGGCGATCCGGGCCCAGGTGGTGCTGGAGCTGGAGAACAAGCGCAGCCGGGAGATCATCACCGGCTATGAAAACGTGACCGTATCCGCAGACAGCGAGGACCCCACCGTGTGTCTGGTGGAGTTCTCCTTTACAGTGGCCCACGGCCTCAACCAGATCTGGCTGACGGCCAGCATCACCGTGTAAGCCCGTTCCAAACCCCGGGGCCGCCCATAGGGCGGCCCCCCACATAAAGGAGGGACACCATTTGAGTATCGCAGGATTTCCCACCAGCCAGGACATCTATCTGGAGGTGGACGGCGCCAAGGTGGCGGTGGTCCAGAGCTATTCCGCCAGGGCCTCGAAGACCAGCCGGGCGGTGGAGGCCTTTGGGGAGGCGGAGCCGGTGGCCACCGTCCCCGGCCAGACCACCCATGTACTGGAGCTGACGCGGCTGTACGCCACCGATGAGGCCATTCGGGACGGCATCGACTTTTACGCGTTAAACGACTTCTCCCTGGTCATCTGCAAGCCGGACCGGAAGGTCATCTACTCCAACTGCCAGTGGAGCGGCATCCAGGAGACCGGCACCCTGGGGGATATGGTGCTGGAAAAAGTGACCATTGTGGCCGGGAAGCGGCTGGAGACGGAGGCGTAAACACATGAGTGCTTCAATTTTGGCCCATCGGGACCGGATGGAGCTGGACAACGGGATGCAGCTGCGGCTGCTCTCCGCCCTGGAGGTGCTCCAGGCCCGCCGGGAGGCGGAGGAGCTTGCCCAGTCGGAGGGGGAGCGGGCGCTGTGCGCCAACGCCTGCCTGCTCGCCCGGGCCCTGGAGGCCCGGGAGGGGGAGGCGGTCTTTTCCAGCGGCGGAGAGGTGCTCTCCGCCCTTCGGGTGGAGGAGATCGCCGCCCTGGCCGGGACCTGGAGCCAGTTCAACCGGGAGGAGAACCCCGCCCTCACCATGGGGGAGGAGCAGGCGGAACAGCTAAAAAAAAATTGAAGGGGGACGGGCCGGACCGGCTGCGCTGGAAGGTGTTAAGGGCCTTTGGGGCCCTGCCCACCCAGGCCCGGGCCAGGGAAATGCGGGACCGGGACTATGTCTGGTGCCTGACCCACATGGCTCTGGACCGGGAGGAGGAACTGGAGCGGCTGTGCCCCAGCTGCCGCGCCCGGGCGGAGGAGGAGCGCTGCCCGGTGTGCGGCCGGCCGGCGGAGTCCTGGGAGGGGGCGGTCAACCCCGCCTTTGACCTGGAGCGATTTGAACGGCTGCGGAGAGGAGAGAGGACATGACCGACTATTTGCAGGCGCTGCTGGCGCTGCTGCCTCAGTTGGAGGAGGAGGAGGAGGGGGACACGCCCCCCTCCCTTGGGCAGCCGGCCCCCCTGCCGGTGTGGGCACAGGCGCTTCAACCTTCCGGGGACGTGATGGCCGGGGAGGAGGCCCTCCTCCCCCCGGCGCAGGCGGCGCGGCCCGAGGCGGCGGAGGCAGCTTCCGCCCTGTCCCCCTCCGCTCTGCCCTCCCTGGCCCAGGCCTCCCCATTGGGGGCGGCGGAGGAGGGGAGCGCCCTTCCCGGTTCCGCCCTGGCGGTGGAGGCAAACGGCCTTCTGCCGGAGGGACGCTCCGGCGGGGCGCTCTCTTCTCCCCTGGCCCAGCAGAGCCTGGAGCGGCGCAGGCCCGCCCTGCTGGAGCAGTCCCAGGCCCTGGAGCGAGCCGCCATGCAGGCCCAGGCCCTGGAGGGGGCGGCCCGGAGCCGGGGGGACGGGGACAGTTTGGACACCCTCCCCGGGCGGCCTTCTGCCGCCCCCTCCCTCCCCTCCGGCCTGAACCCCCCGGCGGGGCGGGGCACGGCGGAGCGGGGGGCGGCGGGCCCCGCCGGATGGGAGGACCCGGCCCGTCTTCTGGACCAGATCTTCCAGCGGGACAGCCGCCGCTATGACCGGGGATTTTCCCTGTACTAGGCCTTGTTTGAAAATTGGAAATGTATCCAACGGCGAGGGATTTTTTCGCCAGACAAGGCAATTTGACGCAGCAATCCTTGGTGGATTGCAAAGAAAATGAACGCAGTATGGTGGAAAAAGACCCGTCGTTTGGGTATATTGACATTTTTCAAACAAGGCCTAAAGGAGAGATGCGGTTTTGATTTTGACGCCGATGCGGTATAAGTGGTATGTCTGGCCCCACAACCCCAGGGTGTATGCCATCGACTACGAGCGGAAGATGGCGGTGAACAAGGTGCCCTTCGGCCTTTACACCCTCCAGGACCTGGGGCGGACCCGGCGGGTGATGGAGGGGGGGGGGGAGTTTGTGGGCGAGGGGGCCTACGCCCAGTTTGGCCAGCTGGCCAACGTATTTTACGACCCCGGCCCCGGACTGCTCATCCACCCGGTGTGGCAGATCTCCAACGCCTATTTCGTCTCCCTGCGCCTGGAGCAGGAGCCCACGCCGGACTATGTGCGCTACTCCTTCACCTTTTGGGAGGACGCGGGGTACTACAGCGGGGCGGTACACACCCAGCCCGTCCAGGGAGAGAGCGGCGGGCAGGGGGAGGGGGCGGCGGCGCCCGCCCAGGGGGGCGGCTCCGGGACGTATACGGTGGTCCAGGGGGACACGCTGTGGGGGATCGCCCAGCGCTTCGGCGTGTCCCTGGACGCCCTCATCGCCCAAAACCCCCAGATCAAAAACCCCAATTTGATCCGCCCGGGAGACGAGGTGACGCTGCCATGACCGGATATGTCTTTCCCGCCCAGGGGGCGGCCATCCAGCTGCCCGCCCCGGTCTCCTGGACCTTTCAGTACACCTCCGGGGTCCCCTGCGACAGCTTTCAGATGCGATGCATCTGGGAGGGGAGCAACCAGGTGCGCCCAGGGGAGTGGGTCTCCTTCCAGGCCCTGGAGGGAAGCGAGGTGAAGTTCACCGGAGTGGTGGACGAGTGCGAGACGGTGCAGGAGCCGGAGGGCTCCTATCTGGAGCTCAGCGGCCGGGGGATGGCCGCTTTGCTGCTGGACAACGAGGCTCTGAGCCAGGACTATCAGGTGGCCACCCTGGCGGACATCCTGCGGGACCACGTCGCCCCCTACGGCATTACAGTGGGGGAGCAGGCCGGGATGGAGCCGGTGGAGCAGTTTTCCGTGGCCGCCGGGAGCAGCGAGTGGTCGGTGCTCTACGACTTTGTCCGGTACTACCACGGGATCTGCCCCCGGTTCGACCCCCTGGGGCGGCTCATCCTGGCCCCCTGGCCGGACCGGGAGGCCATCGCCCTGGACGGGGCGGTCCCGGTGACCCGGCTGGTCTGCCGGGACCGGCGGTACGGGGCGCTCTCTCAGGTGGTGGTGCGGGACCGGTATCAAAACCGGACCGAGACCGTGGAAAACGCCGCCTTTCAGGCCCTGGGAGGCCGCAGGCGGCAGGTGGTGACCATGCCGGGCAAGAGCCAGTATCAGGCCATGCGGTATACGGGGCAGTTCCAGCTGGAGCAGTCCGCCGCCCAGCAGCTGCGGCTGGAGGCAGAGATCCCCATGCTGTTTTTTGCCCAGCCCGGGGACCTGGTCCAGCTCAGCCAGCCAAACTGGGGCCGCAACGGCCTCTACCGGGTGGTGGAGGCCCAGGTCAGTCAAACCCAGGGAGGGAACCAGACCCGGCTGGAGCTGGCCCTTCCCCAAGTGATTTTGTGAGGTGACGAAGAACATGTGGACATCCAATCGCGTGCTGGCAGGCCGGACGGAGGAGGCCCCCGCCGACCAGGGTACCGTGACCCTGGGGGGCGATCCCGCGGGGGTATACCTGGGGGGTGAGCGGCGCTGGGTCACTTTGTACGCCCCGGGGGGCTATCAGTGGCGTCCCCGGGCGGGAGACAAGGTGCTGGTGGTGAAGGCGGGGGACCACCGGGAGGCCCCCTGTCTGGTGGGCCGCCGGGCGGAGAGCGAGGAGGAGCTGGAGCCCGGGGCGGTGCGCATCCAGGGGGGCTCCGGGACGGCCCTGCTGTCCCAGGCGGGGGTGACCCTCACCGGGGACACGGTGGCCCTCAACGGCTCGGTCACCGTCAACGGCCAGAGTCTGGAGAGCCTAATCTCCAGCATCGTCAGGGAGATCCTGGCTTCGATCCTTGGTTAGGAGGGAGACCGATATGGAGCTGAAATTGGAGCAGGGGGATTACGTCCCCGACGGCCTGGGGGGCTTTGAGTCCCTGGACGGGGCCCAGGCCCTGCTGGCCCGGGTGCTCTTCCGCCTCACCGCCCGGCGGGGACAGTTCCCCTTCCTGCCCGATCTGGGCAGCCGTCTCTACCAGCTGGGCCGGGAGAAGCCCTCCGCCCGGGAGGCCCTGGCCTTGCAGTATGTCACCGAGGCCCTGGCCCCCGAGACGGATCTGGCGGTGCTGGGGACCCAGCTCACAGAGGACGGGTCCGGAGCGGCCACCCTGACGGCGCAGCTGGAGTGGCAGGGCGCTCCCCTCTCCGTCCAGGTGGCCCTGACACTATAAGGAGGGATGGAGATGAAGACGGTAGACGAGATCTATGAGGAGATGCTCGCCTGTTTTGAAGAGAAGACCGGCGCAGATCTGGGGGAGAGCTGCGATCTGGCGGTGCGGCTGTACGCGGCGGCATCCCAGATCTACGCCCTGTACGTCCAGGCGGACTGGGTGGCCCGGCAGGCCTTTCCCCAGACGGCGGAGGGGGACTATCTGGACCTCCACGCCCAGCTGCGCAGCCTGGAGCGCAAGCAGCCCACCAGCTCGGTGGGGGTGCTCCGCTTTCTGGCCGACACAGCCCAGGAGAGCGACCGGGACATCCCCCTGGGGACGGTGTGCATGACCGCGGGGCTGGTGCGCTTTGAGACCACCCAGGCGGCGGTGCTGAAGGCGGGGGATACCCAGGTGGACGTGCCCGCCCAGGCGCTGCTGCCCGGGAGCGCGGGAAATGTGGCCGCCCACGCGGTGGTCTCTATGGCCACGGCCCCGGTTGGCATCCGCAGCTGTGACAACCCCTCCCCCTTTCTGGGGGGCAGCGACGGGGAGAGCGACCAGGAGCTGCGGGTGCGGATTTTGGACACCTTCCTGCGCCTGCCCAACGGGGCCAACGCCGCCTTCTACGAGCAGGGCGCCCTGTCCTTTGACCAGGTGGCCGCCGCCTCGGTCCTCCCCCGGAACCGGGGGGTGGGCACGGTGGACGTGGTGGTGGCCACCGGGAGCGGCCAGCCGGACGAGGAGCTGCTGGAGGAGCTGGAGGAGTACTTCCAGTCCCGGCGGGAGATCGCCGTGGATGTGAAGGTCCTCTCCCCGGAGCCGCTCTCCCTCACCGTGTCCGTTCAGGTGAAGGCCGCGCAGGGCCAGGACCCGGAGACGGTGTGCACCGGGGTAAAAAACGCCATCCAGGCCTGGTTCTCCGGGGAGCGGCTGGGACAGGACGTGCTGCTGGCCCAGCTGGGCAGTTTGATCTACGGCTGTGAGGGGGTGGCCAACTACCGCATCCTATCCCCTGCCGCCGACGTGGCGGTGGACCCGGACCAGCTGCCGGCACTCTCCTC
Organism: uncultured Oscillospiraceae bacterium; assembly: GCA_944385165.1. Taxonomy (GTDB): domain Bacteria; phylum Bacillota; class Clostridia; order Oscillospirales; family Oscillospiraceae; genus Lawsonibacter. The sequence continues at coordinate 16,817 of CALWWF010000087.1, read as the reverse complement.
CATCACTGTGGGGGTGATGTCGTGAGCTACGCCCAGTATCTGCGGCAGCTTCTGGCCCCTCTGGGGGTCTACCAGGTGAACGCCCCCTTCCAGGGGGGCGAGCTGGAGGCTCTGGGGCAGGCCCTGGACCAGGCGGAGGCCGCTTTGGACCAGCTGCACCGGGAGTCCTGTCTGGCCACGGCGGAGAGCTGGGGGCTGGAGCAGGTGGCGGAGCTCTTCCGCCGCCGGCCCCCAGCCTCCTCTCCCCAGGCCCTGCGGGCGGCGCTGGCCGCCCTGCTGCGCATCGGCGGGGACAGCTTCACCCTGGAGGCCATCAACGACACCATCTCCGGCTGCGGCATCAACGCCCATGTGGAGGAGACAAACCAGGCGGGGACGGTGCAGGTCTCCTTTCCCCAGGTGCCCGGCGTCCCCCCTAACTTTGACGAGATCCAGGTGATCGTGGAGGACATCCTCCCCGCCCACCTGGCCATCCTCTACCACTTCTGGTACCTGACCTGGGAGCAGTTGGAGGAGAAGTTCTCCTCCTGGCAGGCCATTGAGGACCTGGGGCTGTCCTGGGCGGAGCTGGAGGTCTTTGTGGAGCCGGGGGACGAGAACTAAGGCTTGGAAACCGCAAAACCCGGCGGGAGGCGCGTGCGTTTCGCGTCTCCCGCCGGGTTTCTTTTTGGGGGAAATCAGCGGGCCACCAGGTTGCGCAGAGGCTCCCCGGACACATAGCGCCGCAGGTTGTCCAAAGCCAGCTCAATGCAGCAGCGCCGGGAGGACTCCAGGCGCATCCCGCCGGCCACATGGGGGGTGATGAGCAGGTTGGGGATCTCCCACAGGGGGCTGTCCGCCGGGAGGGGCTCCGGGTCGGTGACGTCCAGGGCCGCCCCCCACAGCTTGCCCCGGCCCATCACCTCCGCCAGGGCCTCCTGGTCCAGGACGGTGCCCCGGCCCGCGCTGAGCAGCACCGCGTCGTCCTTCAGGCGCTCCAGCCGCTCCCGGTTCATAAAGTGCACCGTCTCCGGGGAGTGGGGCATCACCAGGGCCACCACGTCCGCCCGGGGGAGCAGCTCATCGGCCCGGCCGGTGGGGAACACCTGGTCAAAGCCGGGCACCGGCCCGCCCACCGTGCGCTTGAGGCCGATGGCACACTCCGCCCCCAGGGCCTTGCACAGCTGGGCAAAGGCGGAGCCCACATGGCCCGCCCCCGCCACCAGGACGGTGGCCCCCGCCAGGGACTTCATGCTCCCCACGTCCGACCAGACATGGGCGCGCTGCTGGTCCCGGCACTGGGGGAGCTTCCGGTACAGGGCCAGCAGGCAGGAGAGCATATGCTCCGCCACCGACTGGCTGCTGGTCCCGGCGGAGGAGGTGAGCAGCACCGAGGGGGGCAGGGCGTTCTCGTACCAGTCGGTCCCCGCCCACATGCAGTGGAACCACCGGAGATGAGGAGCCTGGGCGAGCATCTCCACCCTTGGCCAGCCCATGACGATGGTGGCCTGGGCAAACTGCTCCGGGGTGGCGGTGCGCCGCCCGGCGTACAGGTGGACGGCCTGGGGGGCCGCCGCCTCAAAGGCGGTCTTTTCCTCTCCCCGCAGGGGGAGCATGTTGAGAATCACATCCGGCATTGGCTTGCGCCTCCTCACTGTCTTGGTTGAACCCTAGGATAGCACATCCCGGCGGCCGTTTCAACCAAAAGGGGGCAGTTTTCCTCCCCCGTCCCATCCCTTTACGGGGGAGGAAAGTTATGCTACAATAGGCTCTGCGGCAGGAAGGTTTTCCACATGAGGAGACGGTTTTGTGGAAAACCTTTGTGTTTTTCCGGCATTTGCCCGATTTTTGTGGAACGATGGTCCCCTGTTTTCAGGAGAGGAGGCGCAGGCTGTGGACATCACCCTGGATACCCCGCTGCGGCAGTTCCCCGGCGTGGGAGAGGCCCGGTCCCAAAAGCTGGAGAAGCTGGGCCTGCGCCGGTGCGCCGACCTGCTCTCCTACTTCCCAAGGGACTATGAGGACCGGCGGCAGATGTATTCCATCCGCTCCGCCCCCCTGGGGCAGAAGGTGTGCATCCGGGCCATGGCCGCCGAGCACCCCCGCCTCAGCCGCATCCGCAAGGGGCTGGAGCTGGTGAAGCTGCGGGTGGTGGACCAGGCCGGGGCCCTGCACCTGACCTTCTTCAACCAGAGCTATGTGGAGCGGGCCCTCCGGGCCGGGGAGGAGTACATCTTCTGCGGCGTGGTGGAGGAGCAGGGCAGCCGCCGCTCTATGGTCAACCCCATCTTCGAGCGGGTGGGCCGCCAGAATTTTACCGGCTGCATCGTCCCCGTCTACCCCCTGACGGCGGGGATCTCCAACCACCTGCTGGCCTCCCTCACCCGCCTGGCGGTGGATTCCTGCGCCAAGGACATGCCCGAGTCCCTGCCCCGGGGGGTGCGCCTGGACCACCAGCTGGCCCAGGCGGAGTTCTCCTACCGGAACATCCACTTCCCCGAGTCCTTTGAGGCCCTGGAGCTGGCCCGGCGGCGGCTGACCTTTGAGGAGCTGTTTTACCTGTCCGCCGGCCTGGCCCTGCTGAAAAACCGGCGGGGGGACGCCCCCGGCCAGGCCGTGCCTCCCAGGCCGGCGGAGGAGTTCCTCGCCCTGCTCCCCTTCCCCCCCACCGGCGCCCAGCGGCGGGTGATGGAGGAGATTTCAGCGGACATGGCCTCCGGCCGGCCCATGAACCGCCTGGTCCAAGGGGACGTGGGCTCGGGCAAGACGGCGGTGGCCGCCTTCGCCGCCTGGCTGGCCGTGAAAGGGGGCTTCCAAGCCGCCCTGATGGCCCCCACCGAGGTGCTGGCCGAACAGCACTACCGCTCCCTGTCCGCCCTGCTGGAGCCGGCGGGGGTGCGGGTGGGGCTGCTCACCGGGGCCCTCGCCCCCGCGGCCAAGAAGAAGGCCCGGCAGGCCCTGGCCAGCGGGGAGACCGGCCTTGTCATCGGCACCCATGCCCTGCTCTCCCAGGGGGTGGCGTTTGCCCGGCTGGGGCTGATGGTGGCCGACGAGCAGCACCGCTTCGGGGTGAGCCAGCGCGCCGCCCTGGCCGCCAAGGGGAACGCCCCCCATGTGTTGGTCATGTCCGCCACCCCCATCCCCCGCACCCTGGCCCTCATTATCTATGGGGACCTGGACGTGTCCGTTATCGACCAGCTGCCCCCCGGCCGCACCCCGGTGGCCACCTATGTGGTGCGGGAGGACAAGCGGGCGCGGATGTACAACTTTGTCCACAAACTGGTGGGGGAGGGGCGGCAGGTGTACATCATCTGCCCCGCAGTGGAAGAGAATGCAGAAGGCAGAATGCAGAAGGCAGAATGGGCGGAGGCCGGGCCGGCCCTGGACCTGAAGGCAGTGACCACCTACGCGGAGAAGCTTCAAAAAGAGGTCTTTCCCGAGCTTCGGGTGGCCGTTCTCCACGGGAAGATGCGGCCCAAGGAGAAGGAGGCGGTGATGGCCGCCTTCGCCGCCGGGGAGACCGACGTGCTGGTGTCCACCACCGTCATCGAGGTGGGGGTGGACGTGCCCAACGCCGCCCTCATCATTGTGGAGAACGCCGAGCGCTTCGGCCTCAGCCAGCTCCACCAGCTCCGGGGCCGGGTGGGCCGGGGGAAGCACCAGTCCTACTGCGTGCTCATCACCTCCACCCGCAGCCCCGAGGCCATGCAGCGCCTAAAAACCCTGGCCTCCACCACCGACGGCTTCCGCATCGCCCAGGAGGACCTGAAGCTCCGGGGCCCCGGGGACTTCTTTGGCAGCCGCCAGCACGGCCTGCCCCAGATGAAGCTGGCGGACCTGGCCGGGGACATGCGCCTGCTGCAAGAGGCCCAGGACTCCGCCCGCCGCCTGCTTCTGGCCGACCCCGGCCTGCGGCAGCCGGAGAACCGGCCGGTGCTGGAGCGGGTGCGCGCCCTGTTTGCCGACACGCCGGACATTTTTAACTAAATGCCCCCTGTACGATATATCCCCTGTACGATTTTATTTTGATGCCATTTTTTGAGGAGGAATCACCCATGACCCGTTTGGAAGAAGTTCAGTACCTGCGCACCGAGCCGGATGGCCGCCACTATAACTGCGCCCAGTCCCTGCTCATCCCCTTCGCCCCCCTGGTGGGGCTGAGCCGGGAGCAGGCCGACGCCCTGGGCGCCAACTTCGGCGCCGGCATGAAGATGGGCTCCACCTGCGGCGTGCTCACCAGCGCCCTGATGCTCCTGGGGCTGAAGGGCTGCTCCCCCCAGCAGTCCGCCCTGCTCATCCAGCGCTTCCGCGCCGCCCACCAGGACACCGACTGCGCCCATCTCCTCCCCCGGGCCCAGGAGGCGGGGATCGCCCGCAAGGACCACTGCGACGCCCTGGTGCTGGAGATGGCCCACCAGCTGGAGGAGCTGCTCACTCAGGAGGCGTAACCTGCCTGCCAGTATGCCCATTCCCCGAAAAAGCGCCAGAAAAGCCCTCCTGCAAGGAGTTCCGCCGCCCACAGGCGGCGGAAGAAAATTTAATCTAAGTCATTTCCGGGGACAGGTGCCTCGGAAATGACACCTCTCACGCAAGTCGGGGCGACTTTTCCGTAAGGAATCGAATCCCGACTTGCGTGCTTACCTCCTCGGAAAAGTGGCCGCGGCCACTTTTTCGATAGTCACAAAACGCCAAAAGCGGAAGCCCCGCCGGGCTTCCGCTTTTGACGTTTTGTGAGAAGGAAGGAATGGAAAATCGAGTCGCAAAAGAGTTATTCACGGCCAACCGGTAAGAGCGGCTGCCGGCTGGCTCGTTAATTTTTTAACCTTTTGCTGGGTTAAACTTTACCACCAAAAGCTCCAAAATACTATTCCCAATTTCATTATAGATATTATAAGGAAACGCCTATAATATCCCCGCCGCTGCCTTGCGTCCCCGGCTTTCATCCGCTATAATAGGGGGACAGCCAGTCGGGCCGGCGCGCAGCCCGGCCTGCCGTTTTGTAAAGGAGGACTTCCATGGACGAATTGGAGGGGCTGCCCATCCCCCTTCTGGTGTGGTACCGGGAGAACGCCCGGGTGCTGCCCTGGCGGAGCCACCCCACCCCCTACCGGGTCTGGGTCTCGGAGATTATGCTTCAGCAGACCAGGGTGGCGGCGGTTTTGGACTATTACCACCGCTTTCTGGAGGCGGCCCCCACCGTGGCGGACCTGGCCGCCCTGCCGGAGGATACGCTGATGAAGCTGTGGCAGGGGCTGGGCTACTACAGCCGGGCTCGGAACCTGCAAAAGGCGGCCCGCCAGATCGTGGAGCGGTTCGGGGGGGTATTCCCAAATACTTATGAGGACATCCGCGCTCTGCCCGGGGTGGGGGACTACACCGCCGGGGCCATCGCCTCCATCGCCTTCGGCCTCCCCGTCCCGGCGGTGGACGGGAACGTGCTCCGGGTGGCCGCCCGCATCACCGGGGACAGGGGGGACGTCACCTCCCCCGCCATGAAGCGGAAGGTCACCGCCGCCCTCCAGGAAGTCATCCCCGCCCGGGAGCCGGGGGCCTTCAACCAGGCCATGATGGACCTGGGTGCCATGGTGTGCCTACCCAACGGCGCGCCGCTGTGTACGCGCTGCCCGGCGGCCTCTTTCTGCCGGGCCTGCCGGGAGGGCCTCACCGGGGAGCTGCCGGTGAAGGCCCCCAAGAAGGCCCGCCGGGTGGAGGAGCGGCGGGTGTACCTGCTCTTCTCCCACGGCTGCGTGGCCCTGCGCCGCCGCCCGGGCAGGGGCCTGCTGGCCGGGCTGTGGGAGTACCCCAACGAGCTTGCCTCGGAGGGGGCCATCCCCGCCGCCCTGGGCCTTTCCCCGGACCGGCTGGAGCTGGTGGGGACAGGGAAGCACATCTTCACCCACATCGAGTGGCGCATGACCGCCTTTTCCGCCCAGGTGGGGGAGCTTGACCTCCCGGAGGGCTGGGTGTGGGCCGGTCGTGGGGCCCTGGAGCGGGAGTACGCCGTGCCCAATGCGTTTCAGGTTTTCTCGGAGTATGTGCGCGGCCGCCTGGGTTACTTTTCTTGAAAGAAAAGTAACCAAAAGAACTTTGTGCGAAACTGCGTTTCGCATCCGATTTTTGTAGGGGCGGCTATCAGCCGCCCACAGACCGTCAAAAACGCTTGCACTTCAAGGTTTCGGAGGGAAAGATAGTGTGAAAGAAAACCGTCAGGGTTTTCTTTCACGTGCAATCAAACCACTTTTCAGAACGTTTTGACGTTCTGAAAAGTGCTGTCAGCTTGGCGAAAAGACTTTTTCGACAAGCTGAGTAACCAAAAGAACTTTGTGCGAAACTGCGTTTCGCATCTTCACTTTGATGATGGTTCAGGAGGGAATTTCCCATGCTCTGTAATCTCTGCCCCCGGCGGTGCAATGCCCTGCGCACGGACTGTGTGGGGGAGGGCTACTGCCGGATGCCCGCCGCCCCGGTGGCGGCTCGAGCCGCCCTCCATATGTGGGAGGAGCCCCCCATCTCCGGAAGCCGGGGCTCCGGCACCATTTTCTTCTCCGGCTGCTCCCTGGGGTGTGTGTTCTGCCAGAACGAGGCCATCAGCCATAGGGACTTCGGCAAGGCCCTGTCGGTGGAGCGGCTGCGGGAGATCTGCCTGGAGCTCATCGCCCAGGGGGCCCACAACATCAACTTCGTCAACCCCACCCACTACGCCCATGTGGTGCGCCAGGTGCTGGAGGAGCCCCTCCCCGTGCCGGTGGTGTGGAACTCCGGGGGGTACGACCGGGTGGAGACCTTGAAGGCTCTGGAGGGCCGGGTGTCCGTCTATCTGCCCGATTTGAAGTACCTAAACCCGGACACCGCCCGGCGCTACTCCGGGGCGGAGGACTACCCCGCCGCGGCCCAGGCCGCCATCCGGGAGATGGTCCGCCAGACCGGCCCCTGCCAGTTGGACGGGGAGGGGATGCTGGTGCGGGGGACGGTGATCCGCCATTTGATCCTCCCCGGACAGGTGAACCAGGCCAAGGCAGTGATGGACTGGGTGGCCTCGGAGTTCCCGCGGGGGACGGTGCTCTTCTCCCTCATGAGCCAGTACACCCCCTGGGGGGACCTGAGCCAGGTGCCGGAGCTCAACCGCCGCCTGCGCCGGGGGGAGATGGACAGCGCCGTCGCCTACATGCAGAACCTGGGTCTCCCCGGCTTCTGCCAGGAGCGCACCAGCGCCCGGGAGGAGTACACCCCGCCCTTTGACCTCACCGGGCTGTGAGGAGGCAGTTTGCCGAAAATCCGGCAATTTTGGGGTCTTGTTTGAAGAATGAAAATGTGCCCAACGGCGAGGGATTTTTTCGCCAGACAAGGCAATTTGACGCAGCAATCCTTGGTGGATTGCAAGGAAAATTAACGCAGTATGGCGGGAAAAGACCCGCCGTTTGGACATGTTGACATTTTTCAAACAAGGCCTAGGGCGTTGTACAAAGATTATTCACAAACTCGGGAACTGTTTGCAAAAAGTTCACAGGGTAGTCACGATTCTGCCTTAATTTTCGGGTAGGATAAGACCGTACCCAGTAAGGATACCATATCTCCCATTTCTCCCTCTCCTTTACAACACAACACACACAGCAAAGCGCCCCGGCCAAAGGCCGGGGCGCTTTGCTGTGCATTTCAACAAAGTGGCCGAGGCCACTTTGTTGACAGGGATGCGGCCCCCTGCGCTCGCGAACTCTGCGAGGCTTTGCTGCGTTCGGGGCCGTCCGCCGCTCTCGTTGACAGCCTCCCGGCTTCCATGGTATCTTGAAACAAACAGGGAGGGCCGGCGGAAGGGAAGCGCCGGCCTATGGATCCAAGCGAGGAGGAATCATTTCATGGAATATCGCGTCAACCGCCGCACCGGCGACCGCATCAGCGTCCTGGGCCTGGGCACCAGCTCTCTCACCGGGTCGGGGGAGGCGGAGGGGCTGGAGACCCTCCGCGCCGCCTTTGAGGCGGGGATCAACTACTTCGACCTGGCCGCCGCCGAGTCCGCCGCCTTCCCCCTCTTCGGCAAGGCCTTTGCCGGGGTGCGGGAGCAGGTCCGCTATCAGATCCACTTCGGCGCGGTGTATGGGGACGGGAAGAGCTACGGCTGGACCACCCGGCCGGAGGCCATCCGCTCCTCGGTAGACTGGCAGCTGCGCGCCCTGGGCACCGACTACATCGACTACGGCTTCCTCCACTGTCTGGACGAGGAGTCCGACTGGGAGGACTATCAGAAGAGCGGGGCTCTGGACTTCCTGCTGGAGCAGAAGAAGGCGGGGGTGGTGCGGCACATCGGCCTGTCCTCCCACACCCCCTCCCTTATCCACAAGATCCTGGACACCGGCCTGGTGGACCAGCTCATGTTCAGCCTCAACCCCGCCTACGACTATCAGCACGGGGAGTACGCCAACGGCAGCGGGGCCGAGCGCACCGCCCTGTACCGCCGGTGTGAGGCGGAGGGAGTGGGCATCTCGGTGATGAAGCCCTTCGCCGGGGGGCAGCTGCTGGACAAGAGCGCCTCCCCCTTCGGGACGGCCCTCACCCAGTACCAGTGCCTCCAGTACGCCCTGGACCGCCCCGGGGTGCTCACCGTCCTCCCCGGGGTCCGGGACAGGGAGGACCTGGAGCGGCTGCTGGACTTCTTCTCCGCCCCGGAGGCGGAGCGGGACTACTCCGCCATCAGCGCCCTCACCCCCCGGGACATGGAGGGAGTGTGCGTGTACTGCAACCATTGCCAGCCCTGCCCGGCGGGCCTGGATGTGGGCCTCATCAACAAGTACTACGACCTCGCCCGCTCCGGGGACGCCCTGGCCGCCGACCACTACCGGAACCTGTCCCTTCAGGCGGACGCCTGCGTCTCCTGCGGCCACTGCAACCGCCGCTGCCCCTTCCATGTGGACCAGGTCGCCCGCATGGCGGAGATCCGGGACTACTTCGCCCAGAAGTAACCCTTTCCCAAAAACACAAGAAGCGCCCCTTCGGCCCCGGAGACGTCCGAAGGGGCGCTTTTTGATGCCGGGAGCGGCGTTCTTACTCGGCCTCCTGCTCCCCCTGGCACAGTTCTTTCAAATACCGGATGGCCTGGCGGTAGCCCTCAAAGCCCAGGCCGATGAAGGAGCGGCGGCAGGCCATCCCCGCATAGGAGATGCGCCGGAAGGGCTCCCGGGCGTTCACGTCGGACAGGTGGACCTCCGCCGCGGGCAGGGCCACCGCCTTCAGGGCGTCCAGGATGGCCACGCTGGTGTGGGTGTAGGCGGCGGGGTTGATGACGATGCCGTCCACTTTGCCGTAGGCCCACTGGATCTTGTCCACCAGGTCCCCCTCGTGGTTGGACTGGTAGAGCTCCACCTCCACCCCGTACTCCTTGGCGGCGGCGCGGACAAAGTCCTCCAGGGCCGCATAATCCTGCTTGCCGTAGATGTCCGGCTCCCGAATTCCCAAAAAGTTCAGATTGGGGCCGTTGAGCACCAAAAATTTCATAGCTCCAGCCTCCTGATGATCTCCCCGGCGGTCTCCTCCGGGGTCTTGTCGTTGTCCACCGTCAAATCGGCGAGCTGCTCATACAGGGGGGCGCGCCGGCGGTAGAGCTCCTCCAGGGGATTGGCCTGGGACATGGGCCGCCCGCCGGTGGGGAGGAGGGACAAATCCCGGCGCAGATAGATAACGGTGGAGTTCTGCCGTATGGGGTCCCAGTTCTCCCTCCGGGTGACCACCCCGCCGCCGCAGGCGATGACCCGGCCGGACTCCTTGGTTACCTGGCACAAGGCCCGGTGCTCCCGGGCCCGGAACCCCTCCTCCCCCTCCCGCTGGAAGATCTCCGGGATGGAGCAGCCCGCCTCCTCCTCAATGCGCCCATCCACGTCCTCCAGAGGGCGGCTCAGGCGGCGGGCGAGGGCCTGGCCCACGGTGGTCTTGCCGCAGCCGGGCATCCCGATGAGCAGCAGGTTCAAGGTCTCCTTCTCCAGCTCCCGGGTGATCTCCTCCACCAGGCCGCCGGGAAGTTCCCGGCCCAAAAACCGCTCCGCCGACACCTTGGCCTGGGCCACCAGCATCCCCAGGCCGTTGGCCCAGAGCAGGCCCCGCCCCTCCGCGTCCAGCAGCAGTTGGGTTTTCGAGGGGTTATAGATCACGTCAAAGACCCCCTGGCAGTTGGGGAACTGCCCCAGGTCCACCGGGGAGACCCCGGTGTTGGGGTACATGCCCACGGGGGTGGCGTTGACGATGAGCTCCGCGTCCCGGTGCCGGTCCAGGTTGCCGTAGTTATCCGGCCCGGAGCGGGAGATGGTGACGATCTCCCCGGCCCCTAGGTCGGAGAGCACCGTGCGCACGGTGAGGGAGGCCCCGCCGGAGCCCAGCACCAGCACCTTCTTCCCCGCCGCCTGGGCCCCCGCCGACTGGAGCAGGTATAAAAACCCGTTGTAGTCGGTGTTGTCCCCAAACAGGGTTCCGTCCGGCCGCTTCACGATGGTGTTCACGCTGCCGATGCGCGCCGCCGCCGGGGAGAGCTCCTGGCAGTAGGGGATCACGGTTTTCTTATAGGGCATGGTCACGTTCAGCCCCCGGAAGGCCCCCCGCTCCAGGAAGGGGCCCACCTCCTCCGGGGTGAGCTCCACCGTTCGGTAGTCGTAGTCCGCCAGCTTGTGGTGGATGGCGGGGGAGAAGCTGTGGGCCAGGCGCTCCCCCAGCACGCCGTACTCCATGTGTTCCGGGATCATGTCAGCAGATCACCTCGTTGTAGGTGCCCAGGTACCGGAACTGCTCGCTCTCCTCCTCCAGGTCCCGGAACAGCCGCTCCATCTCCGGGGCGTACACGGAGCACTCCAGGTCGAAGTAGAACATGAACTCAAACTCCCGGTCGGGGAGGGGGCGGCTCTCCAGCTTGCGCAGGTTGATGCCCAGGGCATAGAACTTGGACAGGACGTTGTAGAGGGAGCCGGGCTTGTGGGGCAGGATCATCATCAGGGAGGTGCGGTCCGCCCCGGGGTAGATCTCCGGGCTCTTGGAGATGCAGATGAAGCGGGTGTAGTTGTTGTCCTGGTCCTGGACGTTGGTCTTCAGCAGGTTCAAGCCGTACTCCTCCCCGCAGAACCGGGAGGACAGGGCGGCCACGTCGGTGCGCTCCGACTGGGCCACCATCCTTGCGGCCATGGCGGTGTTCTCCACCACCGTCACCTTCACCCCCTTCAGGGTGGACAGGAAACCGGCGCACTGGCTGATGGCCTGCTCGTGGGAGAACACCTCGCGGATGTCCTCCAGCTTCACCCCGTGCTTGGAGAGCAGGTTGTGGCTCACCTTCAGCCGGGCGGAACGGACGATGGAGAAGTTGTGGCGGATCATCAGGTCGTAGATGGCGTTCACCGAACCGGCGGTGCTGTTCTCGATGGGCAGGATGCCGTACTGGCACATGCCGGTCTCCACCGCCTTGAACACATGCTCGAAGGTGTTGAAGTACAAAATGGCGGGGGATTTAAAGATACTGTCGCAGGCGATCTGGGAATACGCCCCCTCGATGCCCTGGCAGGCCACGGTGGCTCGCTGGGGGAAGAGCTCTGGGGTGGTGTCCAGAGCCTTGCGGATGGTCTCGTACACCTGGGACCGGGCTCCGCTGCACTGGTTCTGATAGGAGCGGCCCGCCGCCAGGATGGTGCGGAACACCGACTCGGTGTAGTCGGCCAGCTCCTCCCCGGCCTGCTCCCCCACCTTGGCCAGCAGGGCCCGCTCCCGGCCCGCGTCCAGGGTGGGCATACTGTGCGCCTTCTTAAAGGCCGCCACCTCTTTGGACACGGCCATGCGCTGCTTGAACAGCTCCACCATCTGGGTATCAATGGCGTCGATCTGCCCCCGCAGCTCCTTCAAATCTTGACTCATAGGTCACTCCTCCTTAGACATTCGTTTTCTATTTTGACACCACCCGAATGGATGGGTTGGGTTCAAAACCGGTCCGTGTTCCGGTCCAGCATGGCGTCCAGCAGCACCAGGGCCGCCGCCGCCTCCACCACCGGCACCGCCCGGGGGACGATGCAGGGGTCGTGGCGGCCGTGGATCTGAAGGGCCTCCTGGGTGCGGGTGGACAGCCGGACGGTGCGCTGCTCCTGGGCGATGGAGGGGGTGGGCTTGAAGGCCGCCCGGAACAGGATGGGCATCCCGTCGGAGATCCCCCCTAAAATGCCCCCGGCGTGGTTTGTTTGGGTGCGGACCGCCCCGTCTTCCACCGCGAAGGGGTCGTTGTGCTCCGAGCCCCGCATGTGGGCGGCCTCAAAGCCGGAGCCGAACTCCACCCCCTTCACCGCGGGGATGGCGAACAGAGCGGCAGCCAGCTGGCTCTCCAGCCCCTGGAACATGGGGCTGCCCACCCCGACAGGCACCCCCTGGGCGATGCACTCCACCACGCCGCCCACCGAGTCTCCGTCCGCCTTGGCCTGGAGGATGGCGGAGCGCATGGCCTCCCCGGCCCGCTCCTCCAGCACCGGGAAGGGGGAGCGCTTCACCCCCTCCAACACCTCCAGGGGCTCCCCCAGGGGCTGGAAGGGCCGGTCCTCCGCCTGGGCGATGGAGCGGATGTGGGCGGCGATGTGGACCCCCCGGCGCTCCAGGAGCTGAAGGGCAATCCCCCCGGCGATGCACACCGGGGCGGTGAGCCTTCCGGAGAAGTGCCCGCCCCCCCGCACGTCCTGGTGCCCCCCGTACTTCACCTGGGCGGTGAAGTCGGCGTGGGCGGGGCGGGGCTTGTCCCGCAGCTCGTCGTAGTCCTTTGAGCGGGTGTTGGTGTTCTCGATCACGGCGGCCAGAGGGGCCCCGCAGGTCACCCCGTCCACCAGGCCGCACAGGATCTTGGGCACGTCCCCCTCCTTCCGGGGGGTGGAGGTGGCGTCCCGCCCCGGGGCCCGGCGCCGGAGGAAGGTCTGGAGCGCCTCCAGGTCCACCCGCTCCCCGGCGGGCAGGCCGTCCACCGTCACCCCGATGGCCGGGGCGTGGGACTGCCCGAACACGGAGATATGGATGTGTTTACCGAAGTACGAGGCCATGGGCTTCCCCTCCTAACTGGATAAAGTGTTCCCAGAAATCCGGGTAGGACTTTTGGACGCACTCCGCCCCCAGCAGTTTCACTGGGTTTTTTGCGGAGGCGGCGGCCACGGCGGCCATCATGGCGATGCGGTGGTCGTTGCAGCAGTCCACCGTGCCGCCCCCGGGCAGCTGCTCCATCCCGTGGACGGTCAGGCTGTCCGGCCCCTCCTCCGCCTGGCAGCCCAGGGCGGAGAGGGCCTTTGCCACGGCGGTCAGCCGGTCGCTCTCCTTCATCCGCAGCCGGGCGGCGTGGGTGAAGCATGTCTTCCCCTCCCGCACCGCGGCCATGGCCGCCAGGGGGGGCAGCAGGTCGGGGCACTGGGACACGTCCAGCTCCACGTCCCCCGGGCTGGCCAGGGTCTCCCGCTGGAGGAGGATCACCTTGTCCCCCTGCTTGGAGTCCCGGTTCAGCCCCTGGATGTCCACCCGCCCCCCGGAGAAGTTGGCGGCGTACCAGAAGGCCGCCTGGGACCAGTCGGCCTCCACGGTGAGGTCCTGACTCTGGTAGCTCTGATTGCCGGGGACATGGAAGCCGTTCTCCCGTTCCTCGATCTGAATCCCGAACTGGTTCAGCACGTCCAGGGTCAGGTCCACATAGCCCTCTGACTCCAGAGAGGTGGTAAGAACCAGATCACTGTCCCCCTCCAGCAGGGGAAGAACGAATAGCAGTCCGGTGATAAACTGGCTGGACACATTTCCCGGAAGGCGGTACTCGCCGGGGTCCAGAGCCAGACGGCCGCAGCCCCGCCCGCTGTCGATGGTGAGGACGCCGTTTTCCAGGCTCCAGGAAATTCCTTTCTCTTGGAACAGCCCTTCATAGGGGGTCAAGGGCCGCTCCATGAGCCGGCCATGGCCGGTGAAGGCGGCCTTCCCCTGCACTAGCAGGGCCACGGGGATCAAAAAACGCAGAGTGGAACCGCTCTCCCCGCAGTCCAGCACCGGGAAGGGCCCGGCCTGGACGATGGAGTTTCCTAAGCCGTGGACCTGGACCGTCCCCGGCCCCAGGTCCTCCAGAGAGGCCCCCAGGGCGGACAGGCACCGGCGGGTGGCCTGGATGTCCTGGGAGCCGGCCAGGTTGGAGAGGGTGCTCCGCCCGCCGCTGAGGGCGGCGGCCATGAGGCAGCGGTGGCCCACCGATTTGCTGGCCGGAGGGGTCACCCGGCCGTGGAGGGCTTGGGGGAAAACCGTCACGTCCATGCCTCAGCCCTCCCACAGCGGCCGGAGGAGAGAGAGCAGCTCCGCCCGCTCCATCCGGCGGGGGACCGCCCTCCCCAGCTTCTCCAGGAGGATGAGAGTGATGAAGTCTCCGGCATTCTTCTTGTCCCGGCCCACCGCCTCCTCCAGGGTCTCCCAGGGGCAGGGGATGGCGGTGGGCAGGCCGAACTTCTCCAGCACGGCCCGGATGGTCCCCTCCGTCTCCGGAGGGGTGACCCCCAATTGACTTCCCAGGCGGCAGGCCCACAGCATCCCCACGGCCACCCCCTGGCCGTGGGTCCAGGTCTCATAGTGCCCGGAGAGCTCAAAGGCGTGGCCGATGGTGTGGCCGAAGTTCAGGGTCATCCGTGCCCCGGTGTCCCGCTCGTCCTCCACCACCACCTGGCGTTTCAGATCGCAGCAGGTGTAGAGCACCTCCTCGATGTGCTCCATCACCCCGTCGCGGCTGCCGCACCGGTCCAGCAGGCGGAAAAATTCCTCGTCCCGGATGCAGCCGTACTTGATGACCTCCGCCATGCCGTCGGAGAAGGTACCCTCCGGCAGGGTATTGAGGCACTCCGGGTCGATGAGCACCCCTTTGGGCTGCCAGAAGGCCCCGGCCAGGTTTTTCCCCGCCTTCAGGTCCACCGCCACCTTCCCCCCCACGGAGGAGTCCACCTGGGAGAGGAGGGTGGTGGGGATCTGGACATAGTCCACCCCCCGCAGGACCGTGGCGGCGGCAAAGCCCGCCAGGTCCCCCACCACCCCGCCCCCCAGGGCCACCACGGCGTCGGTGCGGGTCAGGCCGAAGGAGAGCATCTCCTCCCAAAGCTGCGCCAGGCGCTGGGGACACTTGGCGCTCTCCCCGGCGGGGAGAACCTGGGTGCGCACCTGAAAGCCCGCCTCCCCCAGGCTTCTCTCCGCCCGCTGGGCGTACAGGGGGGCCACGTTGGAGTCGGTGACCACAAACAGCCGCACCGCCCGGGGCAGCAGCCCCCGGCACCGCTCCCCTATCCGGTCCAGCAGCCCCCGCTGGATTTCAATGTCATAGCTCCGGCCCGGCAGAGCCACCGTCAGCGTCTTTCCCCTCATTCCGCGTCCACCTTCTCCTTACAGATTCGGCCCTCGGCCAGCAGGGTGCACAGCCTGTCCCCGTTGCCCTGCTCCAGGGCGGCCTTGTACTCCTGCAAGTGGCCGATCATCTCGTCCAGCTCCCGGAGCAGGTAGTCCCGGTTCTCCAGAAACAGGTCGGTCCACATGTGCTCGTTGAGCCAGGCCACCCGCGTCAGGTCCAGGTAGCTCCCGGCGGAGTAGCCCTTGTGCATCTGGGCCCGGGGGCTTTTCACATAGGCGTTGGAGATCACATGGCACATCTGGGAGGTGTAGGCGATCATCTCGTCGTGGTGCTCCGCCGTGGTCACCGTCACATGGCTGAACCCGGCGGGGGTGAGCAGCTTCTTCACCCGGTCCAGCAGGAGGATGTCGTCCCGCTCCCGGGGGACGATGACCATGGGGGCCCCCACGAACATGTCCTCCTTGCTGTTGGCGTAGCCGGAGTACTGGGTGCCCGCCATGGGGTGCCCCCCCACATAGGTGAAGCCGTACTCCTCCGCCAGGGCGAAGCCCACCTGGCAGATCTCCCGCTTCACCCCGCAGCAGTCCATCACCAGGGTGCTTTTGGACACATAGGGGGCCATCTTCTTTAAATACTCGATGGACACCTGGGGGTAGAGGGCCACCAGGACCAGGTCGCACTCCCCCACGGTGGTCTCGTCCAGGTCCCCCGCCAGCACCCCCTGGAGCTTGGCGAAGTCCTGGACCACCCGGTTGCCGTCGTAGCCGTACACCTGGGCGCCGCTTTTTGCATAGGCCTTGGCCAGAGAGCCGCCGATGAGCCCCAGGCCCGCAACTCCAACTTTCATGCCGGCCACCCTCCTTAGTCCTCCGCCAGAGCGGCGGCCCGCACCCGGCGCACCGCCTTGGCCACGTCCTCAAACTGCTCCGGCCGCAGGGACTGGGCCCCGTCGCACAGGGCGTGGGGGGGATCGTTGTGCACCTCGATGATCAGGCCGTCCGCCCCGCAGGCCGCCGCGGCCATGGCCATGGGCTTGACGTACCGGGCCACGCCGGTGGCGTGGCTGGGGTCCACGATGACGGGCAGGTGGGTCAGCTCGTGGAGCACCGGCACGGCGGACAGGTCCAGGGTGTTGCGGGTGGCGGTTTCGAAGGTGCGGATACCCCGCTCACAGAGGATCACGTTCTCGTTGCCGCTGGCCATGATGTACTCCGCGCTCATGAGCAGCTCCTTGATGGTGTTGGCAAGGCCCCGCTTGATGAGGATGGGTTTTCTCGTCTTGCCCAGCTCCTTCAAAAGCTCGAAGTTCTGCATGTTCCGGGCCCCCACCTGGATCACGTCCACGTCCTCGAACAGGGGCAGGTGGTTGGCGTTCATGATCTCGGTGACGATGGGCAGCCCGGTCTCCCGCTTGGCCTCCAGGAGCAGCTCGATGCCGTCGGCCTTCAGGCCCTGGAAGTCGTAGGGGGAGGTGCGGGGCTTGAAGGCCCCGCCCCGG
>CALWWF010000086.1 GCA_944385165.1 uncultured Oscillospiraceae bacterium | reverse complement strand
GGTAGTTGGAGGCGTGGTTGCTGGTGAAGTGGAGGGGGTCCACGTTCAGATTCTCAATGAGCAGATGGCACTCCTCCAGGATCTGATCCGGGGTACAGACCTTGAACCGCCCGGCCAGCACGTCCTCTCCCAGGGGGGTGCCCTTGGCGGGGGCGAAGGCCATGGCGGACAGGTGGCGGGGCTTCATCTCATTGATCATCTTGGCGGTGGAGAGGATGTGCTCCTCCCAGTCCCCGTCCTGGCCGGTGAGGCCCATGATGATGATGGCCCACAGGTCAAAGCCGGCGGCTGCCAGTTTCTGTCCCGCCTCCAGCATCTGGGCGGCGGTGACACCCTTGTTGATAGCCTTTAAAACGGCGTCGCTGCCGCTCTCCACCCCCAGATAGGCCCGGTTCAGGCCGGCGTCCCGGATGGCTTTCAATTCCTCCGGGGTCTTGGCCAGGGTGCTCCGGGGACCGGCGTAGGTGGTCACCTTCTCCAGGGCGGGGAAGGTGCGGTAGAGCTTGTGGAGGATCTTCAGCAGCTCCTCCGTCTTCATGATAATGGCGTCTCCGTCCATGAGGAACACCCGCTTGAGCCCCGGCCCGTAGTAGTCCCGGGCCATGTCGATGTCCTCTAAGATCTCCTCCATCGGGCGGATGCGGAACTTTTTCTCCTTGTACATGGCGCAGAAGGTACACTTGTTGTAGGAGCACCCGATGGTGCACTGAAGCAGGTAACTCTTCCACTCCCCGGGGGGGCGGTACAAAATGTCGCTGTCGTAACGCATGGTTTGATTTCCTTTCTTCCGTTTCACAATTCTATTTGGGAGGGGAGGTTTCGCCGCAGGGCGAAACACCCCCGCAAGAAACCTACACCTCCACTGGAGTCCCATCCCGGAACACTTTTCGGATGCTTTTTTCCGCCTTGCTCCGGGGGAGCATGACCTCCCGGCCGCAGCCCTGGCAGCGCAGCTTGAAGTCCATCCCCACCCGGAGGACAAGCCACTCCTGGCTGCCGCAGGGGTGGGCCTTCTTCATCTTTAAAACGTCGTTTACATGGATGTCCACGAAGCTCACACCTCCGCCATTTTAAAGCCGATGCCCCAGACGGTCTTGATGTACTCCCGGCCGCTGGCCCTTCCCAGCTTGGCGCGCAGATTGCTGATGTGGACGTTGACGGTGTTGTCGTCCCCGAAGTAGTCCTCTCCCCACACATGCTGGTAGATCTGCTCCCGGGTAAAGACCTTTTTGGGGTACTCCATCAAAAGGGCCAAAATCTCAAACTCCCGGGCGGTGAGGGTCACCGGGGTTCCCCTGGCGGTGACGGTAAACTCCTCCCGGTCCAGGCGCAGGTCGCCGCAGACGAGCTGTTTTGTCTGAGCGGGGGGCGCGGAGAACTTCTTTACCCGCCGCAGCTGGGCCTCCACCCTGGCCAGCACCTCCAGATTGTCAAAGGGCTTGGGGATAAAGTCGTCCGCCCCCAGGCGCAGCACGTTCACCTTGTCCTCCAGCCCCGCTTTGGCGGACAGAACAATGATGGGCATGGTGCGCCCCTGCCGGATCTTCTGGATGAACTCCTCCCCGGTGAGGCCGGGGAGCATCAGGTCCAGCAGCACCAGGTCGAAGTCCTCCCGCTCCGCCCACAGCATCCCCTCGCTGCCGGAGAAGGCGCTCTGGCACTGATAGCCGCCGTCCTTTAAAATGGTGCACAGCAGCCGGTTGATGTCTGGGTCGTCCTCCACCACCAGGATGCGAATGGATTCCATGGATGTTCCTACCTTTCTTGGGCTTGGCCTTTTTTAGCCTTCCCCCTGGAAGGGGGAAGGCAGTTCAAACCCTACTTTTTAATCTCTTCCCAGTACCGCCGGGCGGCCTGCTCGGTCTTGTTGTCCCCGTACTGGTAGTATTTCCGGTTTTTCAGCTCGTTGGGCAGGTACTGCTGGCGTACCCAGTGGCCGGGAAAGTCGTGGGGGTAGAGATACCCCTGCTCCCGCTCCATCCCCGCCGAGTCGGCGTGGACGTTTTGCAGCTCCCGGGGGATGTCCCCGGTGCGCCCCGCCCGCACGTCCGCCATGGCCGCGTCGATGGCCATGCAGGCGGAGTTGGACTTAGGCCAGGTGGCCAGGAGGATGGCCGCCTCAGACAGGGGGAGCTTGGCCTCGGGCAGTCCCAGCTGGAGAGCGCTGTCCACGCAGGCCTTCACGATGGGCACAGCCTGGGGATAAGCCAATCCCACGTCCTCGCTGGCGGAGCACAGCAGCCGCCGGATGGCGGTGATCAGGTCCCCCGCCTCCAGAAGCCGGGCCAGATAGTGGACCGCCGCGTCCGGGTCGGACCCGCGCAGCGATTTCATCAGGGCGGAGGCGATGTCGTAGTGGCTGTCCCCCTCCCGGTCGTAGCGCATGGCGGACTTCTGGGCCGCCGTCTGGGCGTCTGCCAAGGAGATCAGCAGTTTCCCGTCCTCCCGCCGGGCGGCGGAGGAGAGCAGCTCCAGGGCGTTCATGGCCTTGCGGATGTCCCCGCCGCAGGCGGAGGCGATATGCTCCCGCACCCCGTCCTCCAGTACCAGGGTGCCGCCCAGCCGCTCGTTGAGAAGGGCCACCCCCCGGTCGATGGCGGGGAGGGCGTCCTCGGCGGTGATTTGCTTGAACTCAAACACGGTGGACCGGGAGAGCACCGCCCCGAACACATAGAAGAAGGGATTCTCCGTGGTGGAGGCGATGAGGGTGATCTTCCCGTTCTCCATAAACTCCAGCAGGGACTGCTGCTGCTTTTTGTTAAAGTACTGGATCTCGTCTAAGTACAGCAGCACCCCCTCCGGGGCCAGGAGGGTGCCGATGTCGGCGATAATGTCCTTGATGTCCGAGATGGAGGCGGTGGTGGCGTTGAGCCGGTGGAGGGGCCGGTTGGTGCGCTGGGCGATGATGTTGGCCACCGTGGTCTTCCCCGTCCCCGAGGGGCCATAGAAGATCAGGTTGGGGATGTCGCCCCCCTCGATGATCCGGCGCAGCAGGCCGTCCTTCCCTAAAATATGCTTCTGGCCCACCACCTCATCCAGGGTTTTGGGCCGTATTTCGTCGGCGAGAGGCCGGTAGGCCATAAGCTACACTCCCTTTGCTGCGGGGTCTGTCAATCTTCCAGTTCCAGAGTGGTCTGGAAGGCGATGACCGCGTCCCCAACGATCTGGATCTCCCCGGGGGCCCCGTCCTCCAGGGCCACCCGCACCTCCATGGTGCCGGCCCGGCGGATGGCTTCCCCCTGGATAACGGTGAAGGAGACCTGCTCCCCCTCCGGGGGGATCAGGCCGAAGCGGACCAGATAGGCCCCCAGGGGGCCGTTGGCGGTGCCGGTGACCGGGTCCTCCGGGTTGCCGTTGGCGGGGGCGAACATGCGGGCGTGGACCAGGGGCGTCTCCTCGGGGTGGAGGGTGAACACATGGTAGCCGTTGCAGTGGATGTCCCGGCTGAGAGAAATGAGGGCGTCCATGTCCGGGTGGAGGCCGTGGAGCTGCTCCAGGCTCCGGATGCCCACCATCACCTTGCCCGCCCCGGTGGAGGCCACGCACACCGGGCAGTCCGGGCGCAGGTCCTCCAGGGAGATGCCCAGGGCGGCGCACAGCCGGGCCTGGTACTCCGGGGCCAGGGACTCTTGGATGTCCGCCTTGCCCTGGAACATGATGATCTGATAGGAGTCCCCCTGTTTTACCACGTCCACCGGGAACACCCCGGCCCCGGACTTCTGGAGGACCCGGGTGTAGTCCCCCAGCCCCAGGGCCTTCGCCCGGACCACATGTGCGGACACGGTGCCGTGGCCGCACAGGGGCACCTCCTGGGTGGGGGTGAAGAAGCGCACCTGCACGTCGTACTCCCCCGGCTTCCCGGGGAGGAGGAAGGCCGTCTCCGAGTTGTTCAGCTCCCGGGCGATGCGCCGCATCTCCTCATCGGACAGCCCCCGGGCGTCCAGCACCACCCCGGCGGGATTGCCCGCCAACTTCTCTTTGGTGAACGCGTCCACCTGATAGACCGCATAACTCCGTTTCACAAAAATCCCGCCTTTCTCATCCGGCCCAATCACGCCAAACCGGCGGCCAGACACATTTTCCGTTTTCCCACATAGTTGACCAGGGCGATGGGCCGGCCCACGCCCACCATGGCTGCGATGGTGCCCAGGCCGATGCCCACGATCCCTCCGGCGGCCAGGAATCCCAGCACACAGGTGACCGCCACACAGCCCACGTCAAATACATTCTTGGCAAAGCCCTGGTCCCGGCCCAGTTTCTCCGCCACCGCCGCCACGATGCCGTCGCCGGGGTTGGGGACCAGCTTCATATTCACCGTAATGGCCGCTCCCGCGCCGGTGAAGAAGATGGCGGCCAGAAGCAGAAGAAAATTCACCCCAAAGCTGTGCTCCGCCGCCTGGTAGGGAATGGCCGCGCTGTACAGGTTCAGCACCCGGCTGAACACCAGACTCAGGGGCAGCTGCAAAAGGTCGGTGAGATGGCTGTCCCGTCCCCGCAGGATGAACTGACCCGCCACAAACAAGCTGTACAGGAAGAAGGTCATATCACCAAAATTCATCCCCCAGATCTCCGAAACCCCAAAGGCGATGGAGATGATAGGGGACACCCCCAGTCCCGCCTTGGTGTTCAGGGTCAGCCCCAGGGCCAGCACCAGCATCCCGAAAATGTAAAAGGTCCATCGGTATATGGTTTTCAAACAGGTCTCTCCTTGTCCTAAGAAATTGCTTTCCGGCAGGCTGCCCTCACTGCCGCCGGAACCCCTGGTAGCGAGTGCCCTGGAAGGTCAGCTTCCCCCGGTCCCCCTCCACCAGAAGGCCGTATTCCATGTCGGGGACCTGGAACTCCATCCGGTCCCCGCTCTCCACCTGGAACGTGGCGTAGTAGTAGGTCCGGCTGGAGTGATGCCCCATGCCATGCTCGTCCCCGGCGTGGCGCCAGGTCTGCACATCCAGCCGCTTGGCCACCACCTCCGCCTCCACTGTCAGTACCGGGGAGTCGTTGTTTTTCTTCCACTGGGCAGTTCCCCGCACTGCACTGACCACAATGACGCCCAGAACTACCACAAATCCAATTGCGACAATCACAGGGACAATGGCGAACATGGCGTCAAAGGCGCCGAAACCCGTGTAGTAGCCCATCATGGTCAGATGCTCCTTTTCTCATTCAGAAAGCGGCTGGTTGTTTTTTGCGAAGTGGTCGCACCAGGGGCGCAGGGTGCAGCTCTCGCACTGGGGCCGCCGGGCGATGCACACCGCCCGGCCGTGGAGGACCATCCGGTGGCAGAAGTCGTTGGACTCCTCCGGGGGGAGGACCTTCCGCAGCTGCATCTCTACCTTCACCGGGTCCTTGGAGCCGTCGGTGAGGCCCAGCAGGCCGGTGATGCGGATGCAGTGGGTGTCCGCCACCACCACCCCGGGCACATGGAACACGTCCCCCAGCATGAGGTTGGCGGTCTTCCGGCCCACCCCAGGCAGCTTCAAAAGCTCCTCCATGGTGCCGGGGACCTTGCCGCCGTAGTCCCGCAGCAGCATCTGAGAGGCCAGGACGATGTCCCGGGCCTTGGCCCGGAAGAAGCCGGTGGAGTGGATGTACTCTTCCACCTCCGCCACGTCCGCGTTGGCCAGGGCCTCCAGAGTGGGGAAGCGGGCGAAGAGCGCGGGGGTGACCTTGTTCACCCGCTCGTCGGTACACTGGGCCGCCAGGCGCACCGAGAAGAGCAGCTCATAGTCTTTCTCATATTCCAGAGAACACAGGCTGTCAGGGTAGAGTTCTTTCAGGGCGTTTACGATGTTCCATACGTCCTCTTTTGTCTTCATTGCCAGTCACACCTCACGGAAAAGGGTCAAGCTGCGCGTTAAAGCGCAAGCAAAATTATTATAGCACAACCCCTTTGGAAATTCGACGGGTGCGGGAAAGATTTTTGCAGAAAAACGGCCCCGGCCGGGCGGAAGCCTAAAGGGCAGGGGGCGCAAACAATTGATTGTAATTTTCGCCGGGTCTGTTATAATAAAGGGTATCGTTGCCCGGACGCCGGGCCGAACTCAAATAGAAAAAGGAGTGTTCCCATTGGTCAAGGAAGTTATGGACTTCATCACCGCCGCCGACCCCGAGGTGGGGCAGGCCATCCGCGCCGAGTATGACCGGCAGCAGCAGAACATCGAGCTCATCGCCTCGGAGAACATCGTCAGCGCCGCCGTCCTGGCCGCCGCAGGCACCGTCCTCACCAACAAATACGCCGAGGGCTACCCCGGCAAGCGCTACTACGGCGGCTGCCAGTGCGTGGACGTGGTGGAGAACATCGCCATCGAGCGGGCAAAGAAACTCTTTGGGGCCAATTACGCCAATGTGCAGCCCCACTCCGGCGCCCAGGCCAACTTTGCCGTCTACCAGGCCCTGTGCCAGCACGGGGACACGGTCCTGGGCATGAGCCTGGACCAGGGCGGGCACCTGACCCACGGTTCCCCGGTGAACTTCTCCGGCAAGAACTACAACATGGTGGCCTACGGCCTGGGCAGCGACGGCCGCATCGACTATGACCAGGTGCGGGACCTGGCCAAGAAGCACAAGCCCCGTATGATTCTGGCCGGCGCCTCCGCCTACCCCCGGATCATCGACTTTAAGACCTTCGCCGACATCGCCCACGAGGTGGGGGCCTATCTGTTTGTGGACATGGCCCACATCGCCGGTCTGGTGGCCGCCGGGTGCCACCCATCCCCCGTGCCCTATGCCGACGTGGTGTCCACCACCACCCACAAGACCCTGCGGGGTCCCCGGGGCGGCATGCTGCTGTGCAACGACCCGGACATCGCCAAGAAGCTCAACTCCGCCATCTTCCCCGGCTCTCAGGGCGGCCCTCTGGAGCACATCATCGCCGCCAAGGCGGTGGCCCTGGGAGAGGCCCTCAAGCCGGAGTTCAAGACCTATCAGGAGCAGATCGTAAAAAACGCCGCCGTGCTGGCCCAGACCATCATGGACGGCGGATTGAACCTGGTGTCGGGCGGCACGGACAACCACCTGATGCTGGTGGACCTGCGCCCGGCCCACCTCACCGGCAAGGAGATGGAGCACCGTCTGGACGAGGTGTATATCACCGTCAACAAAAACGCCATCCCCAACGACCCGGAGAAGCCCTTCGTCACCTCCGGCATCCGGGTGGGCACCCCCGCCGTCACCTCCCGGGGCTTTAAGGAGGAGGAGATGAAGACCGTGGGCAGCCTCATTTGCCAGGTGGCCCAGGACGGCTTTGAGTCCAAGGTGGAGGACCTGCGGGCCCAGGTGAAGGAGCTCACCGGCCGCTTCCCCCTCTATCAGAACGTGTAATTTCCCCCAAAATTCCTGCCGGCGGCCCTGTTCTCAGGGCCGCCGGCATTTTCGTTTTCCAAGGTTATGCGGACAGGGCGGCGGGCAGGGCGCCAAGGGGGCCCTGGTGGACCGGACGGAGGCGCTCCATCCGGCAGAAGTCGGCGGGGCGGACCAGGTCCGGGGCCTTGCCCAGCTCCACCGCTCCGCAGTTCTCCAGCAGCCGGGCCACGAACTGGGAGCAGAAGTAGTGGTTCTCCCGGGGCAGGGGGTGGTTGAAGTAACAGGCCAGGGCCCCCAGCAGGTTGTAGTGGTACTGCTCCCGGCGCCGGTACATCTCCTCCAGGCAGCGGCGCAGGCGGCGGTAGACTGGGGCGGGGACCGTCAGGGCATACAGGCAGCAGGGGGTCTCCCGCCGCTTCTCCCGGGCAGCGGGCCCCACCTGCTCCACCACCAGCCCGGCGGGGAGGGCGAAGCGCTCATACTTCCGGGCAAAGCTGTAAAAGGGGCCGGATGGGCCCTCCAGGCCGATGGAGGCGTGGGTGTACCGGTCGTCGGTGGCCAGGTGGATGAGCCGGGAGAACCAGGTGTCCGAGCGGGTGAGCAGAATGTATACGGTCTTTTCCTCTCTTGTCATGGGAACGCACCTCTTTCGTTGGATTCAGCATACCAGAGGGGCTATAAGGAACCTTGAAGGGAAGATTAAGATTTTCATAAAATTTCTCGGGCCAATTTTTAAACTGGGAAACTGGATAGAACTGTACCGGGATGCGCCGCCGCAAAAATTGAAAAAAGGGGTTGACATCCGAAGGGGGCTGTGGTAACATATACCTCGCGCTGAGGGACAGCGCGTTTCACCTCTGCGCGAGTGGTGGAATTGGTAGACTCGCTGGCTTCAGGTGCCAGTGCTCGCAAGGGCGTGCGGGTTCGACTCCCGCCTCGCGCACCAAAATAAAAGGACATCTGCAAAGCAGGTGTCCTTTTATTTTGGGTTCCGCCGCCCGGAGGGCGGCTCCACCCTTCGGTATTTGAATGCTCGGGGCCGGCAGAGCCGCCCCTGCGCCAAGGTTTTGGCCTGCGGCCAAAACGCTTGTACGCCGCAAAGGCGGCGCGGCCCAGAAGGGCCGTTGGGCAGTTTTCCCGCAATGATCCTGTCAATCCAAAATATCGGTTTTAACTGTCCCTTCCAAAACAAAAGGCAACTGCTTTCGCAGTTGCCTTTTGTTTTGGGTTCCGGCGGCCAAAGGCCGCCTCCACCCTTCGGTATTTCAATGCTCGGGATGGCGAAGCCATCCATCTCCGCGCTAAGTGCCGCCGCTGCGCGGCGGTTGCGCTCTGAAGCGCGCCTGCGGGCGCAGTCCGCCAAGGTTTTCGCCTGCGGCGAAAACGCTTGTACGGCGCAAATGCGCCGCCGGCCAGAAGGCCGGTTGGGTGGAGCTGCGACAACTTCAAAATATATCGGGTCCGCCCGATAAGGCCAAAAACGGCACGCAGGACTGCGTGCCGTTTTTTCGTGTCCAGAAGTTTTAGGACAAGCTGGCGATGAACTGCCGGGCCACCCGGGGGGTGCGGCCCGCGTGGCGGATCTCCCACTCCATAGCCTTGGCGTGGAGCACCTCCTGGTTCATGTCCACATGGTAGAGCCCGGCCAGGTGGTCGATGAGGGCCAGATACTCCTTCTTGCTCATGGTCATGTAGGGGATGCGCAGTCCGAAGCGCTCGGCCAGGGCGGTCTTCTCCGAGATGGTCTCAAAGGCGTCCACTTCGTCCCCCGCCCGGTCGGAGAAGGTCTGGCGCACCAGGTGGCGGCGGTTGGAGGTGGCGTAGATGGCCACGTTGTCCGGCCGCTTCTCCAGCCCCCCCTCTAGGATGGTCTTCAGGGAGGAGTAGGTCTTGTCGTCCTGGTCGAAGGCCAAATCGTCGATGAAGAGGATGAAGCTCTGCCGCCGGCCGGCCAGGGAGCGCATCAGCCGGGGCATCCCCACCAGGTTCTCCTTCTGGATCTCAATGAGCCGGAGATTCTCCATCCCGGGCAGGTAGAGCATGGACTTCACCGTGGCGGATTTGCCCGTGCCGCCGTCGCCGAAGAGGAGCACGTTGTTGCAGGGCTTTTTCTCCACCAGCAGGCGGGTGTTCTCCAGCACCTGCTTGCGCTGAAGGTCGTAGCCCAGCAGCTCCACCGGGTGGGGGCAGTCCGGGTCGGCCACTGGGATAAGCTGTCCCTCCTCCCACAGGAAGGCCCGGTACTCGGCGTACAGTCCCGCCCCGTTCTCCCGGTAGAAGGCGGTGAGGGCTTCAAAGGTAAAGGGGGCTCCCGTCTCCCACTGGGGCAGGGCGGAGAGCACCGGGGCGTACTCCTCCCCCAGCAGGGGGGCCAGGGCACAGCGGCAGTCCTCCGCCCCCGACTGGGACAGCTGGATGAGGGCGTCCACGTCCCGGCGGGCGGCGGCCTCCAGAGGGGCGTCTGCCCCTCCCTCGCCGGCTAACGTGCCGTAAGGCGTCTCGGTGTACCGCAGGGCGTCCCACAGCCAGTCCCCAAGACCGGCGTACCCCTCCTCCCGGAGACGGTAAAACAGCCGGTCATATGCCTCCAGGGCGGCCTCCCCGTCCTTTTGGGCCGCCGCGTCCAGAAAACGAAGGGCGCTTTCCAGAACCGGGGTCTCCAGCAAAGGCCGGTAGGCGGACAGTCCCCGGAGAGCGGCGCGTAAAACGGTCAGATTCATCTTGGGTTTTCCTCTCTTTCTGGCATTTACCCCAATTTTAATGTCTGCCGCCGCCCTTGTCAACGGTTTGGGGGTATGATACAATGAAACGATCTGACGACCCTGAAAAGAAAGGAAGCAAAGCGCGGAGCGGGCGCATGGAGCGCTCCGGTTCCCCGCAGGCAATATCGTATGGTATCCATTGGAGGAATTGCAATCAAAACGCCCCTGGCCCTGGCCCCCATGGCGGGGGTGACCGACCTGGCCTTCCGCACCATCTGCCGGGAGCAGGGGGCGGGGCTCACCTGTACGGAGCTGGTCAGCTCCAAGGCCCTGTGCTACCAGGACAAGAAGACCGTCCCCCTGCTGAAGCTGGGGGAGGGGGAGCACCCCGCCGCCGCCCAGATCTTCGGCAGCGACCCGGTGTGTATGCAGGAGGCGGCGGCCATCGCACATGAGATGTCCGGGGCCGACTTCATCGACATCAACATGGGCTGCCCGGTGCCCAAGGTGGCCAACTCCGGGGACGGCTCCGGCCTGATGCGCAACCCCGACCTGGCGGTGAAGGTGGCCCAGGCGGTGATCCGGGGGGCCGGGTGCCCGGTGACGGTGAAGTTCCGCCTGGGCTGGGACAAGGGCTCCATCAACTGCGTGGAGTTTGCAAAGGCCATGGAGGAGGCCGGGGTGTCGGCGGTGGCGGTCCACGGCCGCACTAAGACCCAGATGTACGCCGGGCGGGCCAACTGGGACTGGATCCGGGAGGTGAAAAAGGCGGTGCGCATCCCGGTGATGGCCAACGGGGATGTGTTCAAGGCGGAGGACGCCCCCCGTATCCTCAAATATACCGGGGCGGACATGGCCATGATCGGCCGGGGGGTGTTCGGCAACCCCTGGCTGTTCGCCCAGTGCAAGGCGGCCCTGGAGGGGAAAGAGATCCCCCCCATGCCCCCCCTCTCGGAGCGGTGCGATACCGCCGTGCGGCAGTTTGAGCTCTCCGCCGCCAACAAGGGGGAGAAGATCGCCTGCCTGGAGGCAAGGCGGCACTACGCCTGGTATCTGAAAGGGGTGCCCCACGCCGGGTACTACAAGGAGCAGATCGTGAAGATCACCACCCTGGAGGACGTGTACCGGGTGACGGCGGGGATCAAGCGGGACCTTTGCTGAGAGAGTGAAGAGTTGAGAGTGAAGAGTGAAGAGAATAGGCAGGCAGAGCACAAGGAGCATCTTCTCCTTCTGGAGAATATCCCCGGCGGCCTGGGCAGCTGCCAGAGGAGGGGAACATCTCCACTCTCCACTCTGAAAAAAGGGGTGTTTGGCTGTGACGGAGCGGGAGCTGGTGCTCCAGGCACAAAAGGGAGACCAGGAGGCCTTTGAGCAGCTGGTGCTGGCAAGCCAGGACCGGGTGTATACCCTGTGCCTGCGGATGACCGGGGACCGGGAGGACGCCCTGGATTTGGCCCAGGAGACCTTCCTCAATGCCTGGCGGGGGCTGCCCTCCTTCCAGGGAAACAGTAGCTTTGCCACCTGGGTGTACCGCCTGGCCAGCAACGCCTGCATCGACTTCCTCCGCAGGCGCAAGCGCAGACAGCAGGGGGAGAGTTCCCACTCCCTGGACGACGAGGAAACCCCGCTTCCGGAACCAGTGGACCCCAGGGGCACCCCGGAGGAGGAGCTGGAGCGCAGGGAACTGCGCCGGGCGGTGGAGCGGGGGCTCCAGGCCCTGCCGGAGCGCCACAGGCAGGTGCTCGTCATGCGGGAGCTGTCCGGGCTGTCCTATCAGGAGATTGCCGCCGTGCTGGAGCTGGACCTGGGGACGGTCAAGTCCCGCATCGCCCGGGCCCGGCTGGCGCTGAAAAAAATCCTGATCCAAGAGGGGAACTTTTTCGCCCCATCCCCGTCTAAGAAGGCAGAAGAGACCAAGAGGAGGTGAGGGCGGCATGTTGTCCTGTGAAGAGGCGTGGGTGCAAATGAGCCAGGCGCTGGACGGGCTTCTCTCCGCCCAGGAGCAGGCGGAGCTGGAGGAACACCTGGCCCACTGCCCGGAGTGCTCCTCTGACTACCAGGCCTTGGTGCGGATGGAGGAGGCGTTGGGGGACCTGGGGGAGACCCCGGCCCCGCCGGAGCTCTCCGCCCGGGTGATGGCCCGCATCCGGGCGGAGGCGGGGACGAGAAGAAAGGCCCGCCGCCCCATCCCTCTGTGGAGAGGAGGGCGGCGCTGGCAGAGCCTGGCCGGTTTGGCCGCCTGCGCCCTGCTGTGCGTGGGGCTGTACTACGGGGCCGGCCTGGGTGGGACGGAGCGGGATACCGTGACGGAGCTGCCGGAGGCAGTCCAGACCCAGCCGGAGACCAGCGCGGACCTGCCGGAATCGGCCCCGGAAGAGCCGGAGGGGGACCCCGCGGGAGCAGACCGCCCCGCGCCGGCCCAGGCGCCGGCATCGGAGCCGGAGCAGGAGCCCGTTCGTTCCGTTCCGGAGGAGGCTTCGCCTGCCTCCCCAAACAGCGATGTTTCCACTTCGGGGGAGAGCGGTCAAGCAGTGTCTCCGGCGGCAGAGGGGACCCGGGACCTCCCGGAGCCGGCGGAGGCGGATGCGGGGGAACCGGAGACAGCCCCGCCGGAGGGCGGGGAGACGCCGGCCCCCGCGGTCCAGTCCGCCCCGCCTGAGGGCCTGGGGGCTGGGTCGGACCAGGCCCTGGCGGAAGAACCAGAGGAGGCCGCCGCCGCTGGGGAGACAGCGGGGGACCAGGAGGGGGCGATGGTCTCCGCCGCCGCTGTGCCCCCCTGGGGGAGCGGGACCGCCCTGGTGCTGGAGGAGCTGCCGGAGCAGGTCCAAGGGCTCCTTCCCGCCCAGGAGAACTGGACCCAGGAGGAGGACGGGACACGCTGGTGCACGGTGACGGCGGAGGAATTGAAGGCCGTTCAGGCCGCTTTGGAAGCGGCTGGGATAGACACGGCCCTCCCCGAGCTGCCCTGGAGCGAGCCCTGCGCGGTGGTGCTCCTGCCGGAAGAGACGCCCCAGCAAGACAGCGAAAACCCATAACAGCTTCCATTTCATCCCGCCCGGGCTTGGGCGGGATTTTTTATGTCCGGGAGAAGGTTGGTGAAATGTAACAAAACAGGCCGCTTTGGTCACTTTTATAAAAAATACCGCTTCTTTTCGGGAAAACATCGATGCCAATCCGTAAATCCGCCCGAAAAAACAGTTGCCAGGACCGCTGTTTTACGTTATAATAACCAACAGATTGTACCATAGGAGGGCGGACCACCCGTTCTCCTGTGTGACACCGACCTTTTAACTTAAGGAGTGGAGACAACCATGAGCTATTCTGTACAAAACATCCGCAACGTCTGCCTGTTGGGCCACGGTGGAAGCGGCAAGACCGCCCTGACGGAGAGCCTGCTGTATATGACCGGCGCCATCGACCGCATGGGCAAGGCTGCGGATGGCAATACCGTGTGCGACTATGACCCCGAGGAGATCAAGCGCCAGATCTCCATCTCCACCTCTGTGGCTCCTCTGGAGTATAAGGGATGTAAGATCAACATCCTGGATACCCCGGGCGGCTTCGACTTTGCCGGCGAGGTGATGGAGGCCCTGACGGTGGCCGACGCGGCCATCATCGTCTGCTCCGCCAAGGACGGGATCAGCGTGGGCCTGGAGAAGGCCTGGAAGTACTGCGAAGAGCGGGATATGCCCCGTTTTATCTATATCTCCAAGACCGATGAGGAGAACTCCGACTACAATGCCACCTTCGACGCCCTGCGGGAGCGCTTCGGCAACAAGATCGCCCCCCTGGTGGTCCCCATCTGGGACGAGAACAAGCGGGTCACCGGCATCATCGACGTGCTCAACAAGCGGGCCTATGAGATGCAAAACGGCAAGCGGGTGGAGATCGACATCCCCGAGGGGAAGGACGAGGTCATCACCCAGTTCAACGACGCCCTGAAGGAGTCCGTGGCCGAGACCAGCGAGGAGTTTATGGACAAGTTCTTCTCCGGCGAGGACTTTACCTATGTGGAAATGATCCAGGGCCTGCGCCAGGGCGTGTGGGAGCTGTCCCTGTTCCCGGTGCTGTGCGGCTCTGCGGTGAACACCATGGGCTCCCTGATGCTCATGGACAACATTGTGGACCTGCTCCCCAACCCCGCCGAGGGCAACATGCGCAAAGGCACCGCCCCCGACGGCACCAAGGAGGA
>CALWWF010000085.1 GCA_944385165.1 uncultured Oscillospiraceae bacterium | reverse complement strand
ACGAGCTGGACCTCCACCGGGGCGTTGCCGGGGAGGGTGGCCAGGCCGATGGCGGCCCGGGCGCCGACGCCCGCGTCCCCCAGCTGCTCATACAGCCAGCCCGAGACGATATCCCCCACCTTGGCGTGGGTGGTGTAGTCCTCGGTGGCGTTGAGGTAGACGGTGAGGGACAGGATCTGTACGATCTTCTCCCCCTCGCCCAGGGTGTTCTGGGCGGCGGTGAGGGCGTTGGAGGCGGCCTGGATCACCGCGTCCCGGTAGTCGTCCAGGGGGCGGTCCGGGCTGATCTTGCCGGACATGAGGAGCACCCCGTCCTTCCGGGGGGTCATGCCGGCGGTGAAGATGAGATTGCCGTAGCGGACGGCGGGCTTGTACTTGCCCTGGGGGATGGGATTCTTGCTCATACGCGGTACCTCTCAATCATGGTGATGATCCGGTCCACGGCCGCCTCGGCGGCCTTCCGGTCCTGGGAGAAATTGATGCGGAAGCTGTCGGTGAACTGGGGGCCGAACTCGGTGCCCGGGGTGACGGTGACGTTGGCGTGGGCCCGGAGGATTTTCACAAAGTCCTCGCCGGAGACGGCCAGGGGGGGCAGCTTGGGGAACAGGTAGCTCCCCGCCTCGGTGGCGCGGGCGGTGACTCCGGGGCAGGCCCGGAATTTGGAGAGCAGGGAGTCCCGGATGGCCTGGTGGCCGGCCACCCGCTGCTCCATCCAGCCCTGGGGCTCGGCAAACCAGGAGGCGAACACCGCCTGGCAGTAGCCGGGGGCCCGGAGGGAGACGATGGCCTGGAGCTTCTCCATGCGCTCGATGATGGCCGCCGTGCCGAAGGCCACCCCCAGGCGGTAGCCGCTTAAAGACTCGGTCTTGGATGGGCCGATGATGGTCACCAGGTTGTCCGGGCGCTCCGCCTGGGCGCACAGGTGGGTGTACCCCCGGCCGTCAAACACCTGGCGGGAGTAGAGCTCGTCCACGATGAGGGTGGCTCCGTACTGTTTGGCCAGGGCGGCAATCTTGACGATCTCCTCCCGGGAGTAGATCACGCCGGTGGGGTTGTTGGGGTTGGAGAACAAAAACAGCTTCACACCGCCGCGGAAGGCCTCCTCCAGCTCCGTCAGGTCCAGGCCGGAGCGGCCCTGGTCCTGGGCGCCGAAGTAGTCCATCTGGATGGGCACCAGCTCGCCCCCAAAGAACTCCACCAGCTTCCGGTTGGCGAAGTAGTCCGGCTCCACGATGGCCACCTTGTCCCCGGGGACCATGTTGGCCCCGATGGCCAGGAACAGGGCCCCCTGGGTGCCGGGGGTGAGGATGATGTTCTCATCCGGGTCGATGGCCGCCCCGGTGAAGGCGGACAGTTTCTTTGCCAGGTCCTCCCGGGTGGCCTTGCCGCCCCGGTACTCGGTGTAGGCCTGGTGACCGCCGACCTTCTCCACCCCGGTGACAAAGTCGGCCAGGGTGCCCGGGATGGGGGGATGGGCGTCCACGTCCCCGTGGGAGAAGTCCACCGGGGTGCCCTCCAGCTTCTCCCCCCGCAGCTCCAGCGCCGCCGCCTTCTGGCGGCCCTCCTGGCCCGGGGCGTTGTCGCAGCCCAGCTTCGCAAATTTTTCCAGCAGCGTATCCATTGCGTTCGCTCCTTTCCTGCTCAGTCCGGCTTATGCCAAGGCTTTTTTCTTCTTTTTTACTATACCATAGGGAGCGGGAATCGTCCAATTGGAAATGATGAATGCCTTATTCTAAAATCCGTATACGAAAGGGCCTTGACCTCTACACCAGCTGATACCGTAGCCCCTGCCTCTGGGAGTACCACAGGAGCATTCCGTGGCTGCGGCCCGGGATGCGGACCTGGAGGTCCCACTCCGGGTACTGCTTCACCACCTGGAGCCGGTCTCCCGCGGCGAAGGCCACAAAGGAGACGTAGTCCTCTTTGCGCATGGGGTGGTCCCCGGTGACGTACCAGTCGTTTTCTATGGCCTCCACCGTCAACTTTTCCCCCTCCGCCGCCTTTTGGGGCTCCAGAGGAGAGAGCTTCCGCCCACAGCAGGACACCTCCGCCGCCCCGGTGCAGAAGGACAGCCCTCCGCACACCGGGCAGGCATAATATTTCATCTTTTTCATATTGCCTCCTACGATCTCATTGGGGGTCAGGTCCCCCTGGAGCAGCCGCGCCAAGTCCACCCCCAGGATTTGGGACAGCTCCGGCAGATAGGATACGTCCGGGCACCCCAGACCCCGCTCCCACTTGCTCACCGCCTTATCGGTGACGCCCAGCGCCTGAGCCAGCTCCCGCTGCGTCAGGTCCATCTCCCGGCGCAGCGCCCGGATCATTTCGCCCAGCTTCCTATTGTCCACGTCTCATCCCTCCGTTCCCCGCCAGCATATCAGAAAATCCTCCCCCTGACAAGAAACGCTCCGTAGAGTTTTCCTCCCCCGCATTTAGTCCAGCAGGGCGGCCAGCTCCTCCAGTCCCTGGGGCAGCCGCTCCGGGTCCAGGGCGGGATAGTTGATGACCAGCGTATGGGGCCGGGCGCTGCCCTGGACCTGCTGATAGTCCGTCAGGAAGGATAGGCGGATGCCCCGCTGCGCCGCCATCCGGGCCAGGGCTCCGTCCTCCCGGCCGGTGTCCAGCTCCAGCAGGAAGTGCAGCCCGGCCTCCTGGCGGGACACCCGGCACCGCCCCGCCAGGGGGCTGGCCTGGATGGCCGCGATCACCTGATCCCGGCGGCTCCGGTAAAAGATTCGCATCCGGTTCAGGTGGGCCTCAAAGTATCCCTCGCTTAAAAAGAGGGCCAGGGTATACTGCTCAATGGCCGGGACAGTGCAGGAGTAAAATCCCAGCCGCTCCCGGTAGGGCCCCAGCAGGGCTGGGGGCAGCACCAGGTAGCCGATCCGCAGGGAGGGGGCCAGGGAGCGGGAGAAGGTGTTCACATAGATCACCCTGCCCTCCCGGTCGATGCTGGCAAGGGGCGGAATGGGGCGGCCGGCAAAGCGGAACTCGCTGTCATAGTCGTCCTCTATGATGTACCGGTCCCCTCCCCGTGCCCAGCGGAGCATCGCCTGCCGACGGGCGATGGGGGTGACGGCTCCGGTGGGAAACTGGTGGTTGGGGGAGACGTGGAGCGCCTGAACGCCAGCCTTCTCCAGCCCCTCTGCCACCGCTCCCCCGCCGTCTACGGGGAGAAACCGGCACTTGGCCCCGTTGAGGGCATAGACCCGCCCCGCCTTGGAGTAGCCCGGGTCCTCCAGGCCGTAGACCCGCTCCCGCCCCAGCAGCTGGACCAGCAGGTTGTACAGATACTCCGTCCCGGCCCCCACCACGATCTGTTCCGGCTCCGCCTGGATTCCATGCAGCTCATAGAGCTGCCGGGCCAGGGCCTGGCGCAGCTCCGGCACGCCGCTGTTGGGGACGGCCCCCAGCAGGGCCGGCCCCCGCTCGGTCAGCACCCGCCGGGTCAGTTTGGCCCACACGGAGAAGGGGAAGCCCTGGATGCCGCTCCCGCTCCCTCGAAGGTCCAAAAGCCAGCGCCGCTCCGGCGGCGCCGGGGCCGGTTTGGGCGGCGGCGGCATACTCTCCCGGGTCTCCACCTGCCCCACATAGCAGCCGGACCGCTCCCGGGAGGTCAGGTACCCCTCCGCCAGAAGCTGGGCATAGGCGTTTTCCACCGTCACCACCGCCGTCCCCAGGTGGGCCGCCAGGGCGCGCTTGGAGGGCAGCTTCTCCCCCGCCGCCAGGCGGCCGGTCAGAATATCCCGTTTGATGCAGCGGTAGAGATAGTCATAGCGGGGCAGGTCCCCCCGCTGTTCCAGGTCATAGGTCAGCATACGCGCACCTCCATTCTGGTTCTATGAAAATAGATCATTTTGGTTCTTTTCTTAGGGTCAGCCTTGATTAAAATACAGGGCAGAGCAAAAGTCAAGCTAATCTTCCGCCACACTGGAAAGGAGTTCCCCTATGTCTGACCAAAAACTGCAAAAGCTGGTCCTGACGGCCCTGTTTGCCGCCCTGACGGCTGTGATGACCATGGCCGTCCGCATCCCCTCCCCCCTGTCCGGCTATGTGAATCTGGGGGACTGCGCCGTCCTTCTGTCCGCCTGGGTCCTGGGCCCGCTCCCCGGCTGCGCGGCGGCCGGCATCGGCTCCATGCTCTCCGACCTGCTGGGCTATCCCCTGTACGCGCCGGGGACCCTGGTGATCAAGGGCGGGATGGCCCTGGCCGCCGGCTTTCTGTTCCGCCGGCTCCGCCCCCGTGAGAGCGCCTCCCCGCTCCCCGCCCTGCTGGCCAGCGGGGCGGTGGGGGAGGCCGTCATGGCCGCAGGTTACTTTCTCTATGAGGCCGCCCCCTTCCCGGTTGGACTGGGGCTGGGGGCCCTGGCCAACGTCCCCTTTAATCTGGTCCAGGGGGTGTTCGGCCTGGCCGCCGCCACTGCCGCCGCGCTGGCTCTCCGCCGCGCCCGCGTCCCGGTCCATCTTTGAATTCCCTCCTTATCCCGCTTCTGCGCCGTCTGCCGCCCCCTTTTGGGTCCGCAGGCGGCGCTCTCTTTTGCCCCAAACGCCCCTCTTCCCGGCCGATTCCATAAAAAAACCGGCAAAACCCCGGAGAACGATGCTTTTCCGTTGCTTTTTGCAGGGAATTGGTGTAAACTAAGGCGAACCAATTTTTTGCTATGCAAAAACATAGCAAAACTTTGAGATACGCCATTTCCTCGCCCCTTCGGGGCAACCGGAAATGATGCGCAAAAACTTCATGCGCCGCTGGTTTTGTCTCTGATCGTGGTGCACCAAAGCGCATGAAGGTTCATGCCAATCCAGAAAGGAGCGCGCGAGTATGGACGACAAGGTGAAGGAACTTCTGGACCGGGTGCGGGACACCGCCGTGGGGGCCGCCGACGCGGCCAACCAGACCGCCCGGGCGGCAGGGAAAAAGGCCGGCCAGATGGTGGACGTGGCCAAATTGAACGTACAGCTCTTTGATCTGAACGGGGAGTTCAGCGAGGTACTGCGCCAGCTGGGCCAGGTGATGTACGACACCCACAAGGGCCAGGAGGAGGACGGGGAGAAGATTACCGCCCTTCTGGCCCGGGCCGACGAGCTCAGCGGCAAGGTGGAGGAGTTAAAGGAGCGCATCGCCGCCCTGCGCCAGTCCAAAGCCTGCCCCGACTGCGGCGCGGTATGCGGCAAAGAGGACCAGTTCTGCCGCCGGTGCGGCAGAGCGCTGTAAAGGAGGCTCCCTATGCCCTTTACAATGGAGCAGTATCAGGAGAGCGCCGCCTTCCTGCGCACCCGTTTGGGGGAGTTCCGGCCGAAGATCGCCATGGTTTTGGGCTCCGGCCTGGGCAGCTTGGGGGACGAGGTGGAGCATCCCATCTTCGTGGACTATCGAGACATCCCCCACTTCAAGGCCTCCACCGCCCCCGGCCACAAGGGCCGCCTGGTGTTCGGGACCCTGGAGGGGCAGGCTGTGGCGGTGATGCAGGGACGGATGCACCACTATGAGGGGTACTCCTATGAGGAGGTCACCTACGCCCTGCGGGTGCTGCGCCTGCTGGGGTGCGAGACCCTCATCGTCACCAACGCCGCCGGGTGCGTGAACACCGCCTGGCAGGCGGGGGATCTAATGCTCATCACCGACCAGATCAAGCTCTTCTCCGAATCCCCCCTGCGGGGGGAGAACCTGCCCCAGTTCGGCGTGCGCTTCCCCGACGCCTCCCACCTGTATACCCCCCGCCTCCAGGAGCTGGCCCGCCAGACCGCGGCGGAGCTGGGCATCCAGCTGCGGGAGGGGGTCTACTTCTACTGTTACGGCCCCCAGTATGAGACCCCGGCGGAGATCCGGGCCGCCCGCATCCTGGGGGGCGACGCGGTGGGCATGTCTACCGCCCCCGAGGTCATCGTGGCCGGCCACTGCGGCATGGAGGTGCTGGGGATCACCCTGCTTTCCAACATGGCCGCGGGGATTTTGGATCAGCCCCTCTCCGAGCAGGAGGTGCTGGAGGCGGCCGGGGCGGCCAGGGAGAAGTTTTCCGGGCTCATTCGGGCGTGTCTGAGGAAAATGTAAGGTTTTAGACGGGGTTCCGCCCTGCGGGGCGGGTTACTTTCTGCCCGGGCAGAAAGTAACCAAAGAACCGCCAAGGGGTGGGCTCAGGATGGGCGCTCGTGCGCCCATATTCGCCCACCCCCCTGGACCCCCATTACGGGGGCCCCTCCTGAGACATTTCGCAGAATTTCCGGCGCGCAAAATCTGAGTGGTTGGTCTAAATTCCCGCCGGGCCACTGGGCCCTGGGTTTGCAAAAATTGCCGCTGCTGCGGCTTCCCTTCTGCGCCTGGGTTTGATGAGCCAACGCCGCCTGGCCTGTTGACGTCAGGCTGGTCTGGGACCGGCCCCTACGGCGATTCCGGGAACATTTCCGGGAATTTCGTAGGGGCGGGTCCTAGACCCGCTCAAAACCTTCCCCTGGAAGGGGGAAGGTGCCGAACGTAGTGAGGCGGATGAGGGTAAGTTACGAAGAAAAAGTCAGAAATTCGATTCCCACCCTCATCAGTCAGCCTTGCGGCTGACAGCTTCCCCCTGGAAGGGGGAAGCCTTGAAGGGCGACCGCAGGGGTCGCCCCTACAGAGTTTCAAGAAGGGATGTGCCAATCGGGGAGCCGCAGGCAGCCCAGGTGTGCCGCCCCTACGGCAAACAGGAACCGTTCCAGGTCACGCCGTCTCTCTGAGCCGAACTTGAGCCCCACTGCGTCAAAAGGCGCGCTCTCCATCAGGAGAAGCACCACTCAAAGGTTACCGGAAACGAAGCGGCAGCGGTGATAGACCGGAAGCCAATCAGCCGAGCTACCCGCGCCTTTGCGTCAAAGGGCAACCTCCGCATTGGCGGCCCCCCGGAATAGGGGGCCGGGGAAAGGCGAATATGAGCGCGGAGCGCTCATCCTGAGCCGTCCCCGGCGATTCTTTGGTGACTTTCTCATCGCTGAGAAAGTCACTCGCCGCCGCAGCGGCGAACCCCCCGCAAAGTTCCAGACAGGAGGGATTTTATGCTCACCATCTTCAACCGCGCGGAACTGCTCATCACCTACGATCTCACCCGTTTCAACCAGGTTCGGTACGCCCTGGAGGGGGCGGGGATCGACTACACCTACCGCACCAAGGATCTGGCCAGCCACAACCTGGGACGCGACGGCAACTTTGCTATGAACCCCGATGTCCGGTTGGAATATAAACTCTACGTCCACAAAAATGAGCTGGACTGGGCCAAAACTTTTTTATAAACTAGGAGCAACACATGTCTGTTTTATTCAAACACGTCACCGCCGTTACCATGGACCCGGAGCGGCGGATCATCAAGGACGCCTATGTGGCGGTGGAGGGGACGAAGATCGCCTCCGTCGGCACCCAGCGCCCCCAGGGGACCTTTGGCCGGGAGGTGGACGGCGCCGGGAAGGTGCTCCTGCCCGGCCTCATCAACGCCCACACCCACCTGCCCATGACCCTCATGCGGGGGTACGGCGGGGGCCAGGACCTTCAGCACTGGCTCCACGACTATATCTTCCCCGCCGAGGCCAAGCTGGACGAGCGGGCGGTGGCCGCGGGCACCGGGCTGGGCCTGGCGGAGATGATCGCCTCCGGCGTCACCTGCGTGGCGGACATGTATATGAAGACCGGAACCATCGCCCGGCAGATCGTGGAGGCGGGCCTGTCCGCCAATCTGTCCTGCGGGGGCGTGTACTTTGGCGCCCCGGAGGACTTCTCCCCCGAAACCTGCGGCGACTGCCAGAACCAGACCGCTCTGACGGAGGAGTGGCACGGGGCGGGCGAGGGGCAGATCTTGGTAGACGCCTCCGTCCACGCCGAGTACACCTCCAACCCGCCCCTGTGGCGGTGGATGGCCCAGTACGCCGTGGACCACCACCTGGGGATGCACGTCCATGTGTCTGAGACGGTCACGGAGCACCAGGAGTGCCTGGAGCGGTGGAAGAAGACCCCAATCCAGATTTTGGACCAGTACGGCGTGTGGGACTGCGGCCGGTCCCTGGCGGCCCACTGCGTATACACCACCCCGGAGGACTGGGACGTGATGGCGCGCAAGGGGATCTCCTGCGTCCACAACCCCTGGTCCAACCTGAAGCTGGGCTCTGGGGTGGCCCCTATCCCGGCCATGGCCAAGGCGGGGGTGAACGTGGCCCTGGGCACCGACGGGATGTCCTCCCACAACAGCGCCGACCTGTTTTCCGACATCAAACTGGCCGCCTGCCTCCACGGCGGCGTGAGCCGGGACCCCAGGGCGGTCTCCGCCCTCCAGGCCCTGGAGATGGCCACGGTCAACGGGGCCAGGGCCCTGGGCCGGGACACGGGGGCCATCGTCCCCGGCAAGACGGCCGACCTGATCCTGGTGGACTTCTCCGCCCCCAACCTGATCCCCTGCCACGACGTGGTGGAGAACCTGGTCTTCGCCGCCCACGGCTCCAACGTGGACATGAATATGGCCCGGGGGAAGATCATATATGAAAAGGGGGAGTTTCTCACCCTGGACCTGGAGCGCGTCCGGTATGAGGTGGAGCACTATGCCCTCCCCCTGCTCTTCGGTTAATCCTTTTCCCGCTTTGGAGTTTTGAAGAGCCTTTATGGGAGCGCTGGAACCTCCCAGTTTCCTGCTCTTCCCTCTTCACTCTCCACTCTTCACTCTTCCATGCAAGGAGGTCTCCTATGGCGCAGCATAGTCAGTCCCCGCGCCGGGTCACCAGCGGTTCCAAACAGAATACCTTCTTCGGCGGGGCCGCCATTTTGGCCGGGGGCATTCTGGTGGTCAAACTGATTGGCATGTTCTATAAAATCCCCCTGCTGAACATCATCGGGGAACAGGGCTCGGCCGATTTCAACAACGCCTATAATATTTACTCGGTCCTGCTGACCATCTCCACCGCGGGCCTGCCGGTGGCGGTGTCCAAGCTGGTGAGCGAGGCCAACGCCCTGGGCCGCCGCAACCAGGTGCGGCGCACCTTCCGGCTGGCGCTGGCGCTGTTTTTGGTGCTGGGCGTGCTGTCCTTCCTGGTCATGTTCTTCTTCTCCAGCCAGCTGGCCGGCCTGATGAACGACAGCATGGCCGCCCCCGGCATCCGGGCATTGGCCCCGGCGGTGATCTGCGTGGGCTGCCTGTCCGCCTTCCGGGGCTACGCCCAGGGGCACGGACGGATGACCCCCACCGCCGTCTCCCAGATCATCGAGGCCCTGTGTAAGCTTACGGTGGGCTTAGGGCTGGCCTACTGGCTGGTGAACCACGGTGCGGACGCCAGCCACGCCGCCGCCGGAGCCATCACCGGCGTGACGGTGGGTACCATTGTGGCCCTGGCCTACATGCTGATGGACTTCCTGGTCACCCGCAGCAGGGAGCCCCAGCTCTCCGACGACCGGCCCGACGAGCCTGCCACCATTTTAAGGCACCTGCTGATGATCGCTGTCCCCATCACCATCAGCTCCTCCATGGTGGGCATCGTCACCGTCATCGACACCTCCCTGGTCCAGGGCCAGCTCCAGCGGGCCCTGTTGGAGAACCAGGACACCTGGACCCTCTACCAGGACTTTGTGGACTTCACCTCTCTGCAGGACGCTCTGTCCGCCTGGCAGTCCGCCCTCCCCGAGGGGAGCGCCGCCTCCATGTCCCTGCTGGACCAGTACGCGTCCCAGGCCGCGGCCCTGCGGGATCAGCAGGCTGCCCTCTCTACCCTGGAGTCCGCCTCCCTGGAGCTCCACTCCGCCCTGGAGGACATCAGCCGCACTCTGTACGGCAACTACTCCGGCGCGCTGAACATCTATAACCTGCCCACCTCCCTCATGGCGGCCATCACTGCGGCGGTCATCCCCGCCGTCTCCGGGGCTCTGGCCCGCCGGGACCGCCGGGGGGCGGGCCGGATCACCGGCTCTGCCCTGCGCATCTCCGCCCTGGCCGCCTGCCCCATGGCGGTGGGGCTGTTCGTATTGGGCCAGCCCATTATGTCCCTCATCTTCCCCAACCTGAACCCCCAGCTGGCCGGCCCCCTGCTGTCCACCCTGGGCCTGGCCACGTTATTTGTGTGCATGATGCTGGTGTGCAACTCCATTTTACAGGCCCACGGCTTTGTGAGCCTGCCGGTGGTGATTATGGTGGCCGGCGGCGTGGTAAAGATCATCACCAACTACAACGTGGTCATCCAGCCCACCATCGGCATCTACGGGGCCCCCATGGGGAACGTTTTGTGCTTTGCCCTGTGCATGATCCTGGACCTGATCCTCATCGCCCGGGTCATCCCCCGGCGCCCCAAATATGTCCAGGTCTTTGCCAAACCTCTAGCCGCCTCCGCCCTGATGGGCCTGGGGGCCTGGGCGGTGTACGGCCTGCTGGATAAACTGTTCCGGGCGGCAGGCATCCTGTGCCAGGCGGATGTAAACAACCACGCCATCATTACCCTCAGCCGCACCGGGAACGCCGTGGCCACTCTGGCCGCCATCCTGGTGGCGGTGGTCCTGTACGGGGTGCTGGTGGTGGCCCTGCGGGCCCTGACCCGGGAGGACCTGATGCTCATGCCCAAGGGGGAAAAGATCGCCCGGATCCTGCATCTCTAGGCCTTGTTTGAAAATTGGAAATGTGCCCAACGGCGAGGGATTTTTTCGCCAGGCAAGGCGATTTGACGCAGCAATCCTTGGTGGATTGCAAGGAAAATCAACGCAGCATGGCGGAAAAAGACCCGTTGTCGGGGCATATTGACATTTTTCAAGCATGGCCTAAGGGTAAAAGGGTAAAAATAAACTTGCGAAGGAAGCGAGATTGTGGTAGATTTTCAGTATATGGACCATTATGACATCCAGGCCCTGCGGGAGATCATGGCCCTGCTGCGCACCCCGGAGGGCTGCCCCTGGGACCGGGAGCAGACCCACGAGAGCATCCGCCGGAACATGCTGGAGGAGGCCTACGAGGTGGCGGAGGCCATCGACGAGAAGGACGCGGACCACCTGAAAGAGGAGCTGGGGGACGTGCTGCTCCAGGTGGTGTTCCACGCCCAGCTGGCCCAGGAGGAGGGCCTGTTCACCTTTGACGACGTGGTGGACGGGGTGGCCAAGAAAATGGTGTTCCGCCACCCCCACGTCTTCGGCCAGGCCCACGCGGATAACTGCGCCCAGGCTCTGGACACCTGGGACGCCCAGAAGCGGGAGGAGAAGGACCAGCGCACCGCCACGGACACCCTGAAGGCCGTGGCCCGCTCCCTCCCCGCCCTCATCCGGGCGGAGAAGGTTCAGAGCAAGGCCGCCAAGGCGGGCTTTGACTGGCCGGAGGCGGGCCCCGCTCTGGACAAGCTGTCCGAGGAGGCGGAGGAGCTGCGCCGGGCCGCCCAGGGGGACGGGGACCCGGAGGAGGAGCTGGGGGATCTGCTCTTTGCCGCGGTGAAGGCTGGGCGCTTCCTGGGCCTGGACAGTGAGCAGGCCCTGACCCGGGCCTGTGACAAGTTCATCCGCCGCTTCCAGGAGGTGGAGGAGGGGGCCGGAGGCCGGCCCCTGGGGGAGCTGTCCCTGGAGGAGCTGGA
The DNA here is from genome assembly GCA_944385165.1 of uncultured Oscillospiraceae bacterium. Classification (GTDB taxonomy): domain Bacteria; phylum Bacillota; class Clostridia; order Oscillospirales; family Oscillospiraceae; genus Lawsonibacter. The sequence continues at coordinate 7,789 of CALWWF010000085.1, read as the reverse complement.
GCAGCTGTGGGCCAAGGCCAAGGAGCTTTCCGGCCAGGCGCCGGTATAACGCCCGGCCCCGTTTTTTACGTTTAGGAGGATATGACGATGAATAAAACCGAACTGATCGAGGCCGTTTCGGAGAAGGCCGAGCTGTCCAAGAAGGACGCGGAGGCCGCCATCACCGCCGTCGTGGAGGCCGTCACCGAGGCCCTGGCCCGGGAGGAGAAGGTCCAGCTGGTGGGCTTTGGCTCCTTCGAGGTCAAGACTCGGGCCGCCCGGGTGGGCCGCAACCCCAAGACCGGGGAGGAGATCCCCATCTCCGCGGCCAAGCTGCCGGTGTTCAAGGCCGGAAAGGCCCTGAAGGACGCGGTGGCCCGGGAGGCAACCTGATTTTTCAACATCCAACATCCGATGTGGGCGCCGCCTCAGGCGGCGCCCCTTTTTGAACCGGCCGCCCCGGAGGGGCGGTGAGAGGAGGTCATTTCTTCATGCGACTGGATAAGTGGCTCAAAGTGTCCCGGCTCATCAAGCGGCGCACCGTGGCCAACGAGGCCTGTGACAACGGCCGCATCACCGCCAATGGCCGGCCGGTGAAGGCCAGCTACGAGGTGAAGGCGGGGGACCTGCTGGAGCTGAAATTCGGCGAGCGCACCGTGAAGGTGGAGGTGCTGGCCGTGGCGGACAGCGTGGGCAAGGCGGACGCCTCCGCCCTGTACCGGGAAGTGCTCTGACCGGGCCCTTCCCCTTCCACACAAGCACGAGCAAAGCCGAGGTGAGAACATGAGACAACACGCGCTCCCGGCCATCGCCCTGGCCGCCGCCCTCCTGCTGGGGGGCTGCGCCCGGACCCAGGAGCCCGCCAGCAACCAGATCTTCGCCATGGACACGGTGATGACCCTGGAGATCTACGGGGACGGGGCCCAGGAGCAGCTGAATGAGGCGGTCGGGACCATCTACCGCCTGGAGGATCTGTGGGACGTGACCAGCGAGGGCAGCGAGGTCTGGGCCCTGGACCACAGCGCGGGGGACTGGGTGGACCTGTCCCCGGAGACGGCGGACCTGCTCGCCCAGGCCCTGGAGCTGTGCGCCCTCACCGGCGGGGCGCTGGACCTGACCGCCTACCCGGCGGTGCGGGCCTGGGGCTTCACCACCGGGGAGTACCGGGTACCCTCCCAGGAGGAGCTGGACGCCCTGGTCCCCCTCATCGACTATACCAAGCTGGAGCTGGAGGACGGGCGGGCCCGCCTGCCTGAGGGCATGGAGCTGGACCTGGGGGCGGTGGCCAAGGGGTATACCGGGGCCTATCTGGCCCAGACGCTGCGGGAAGGGGGGGTGGCCTCCGCCCTTCTCTCCCTGGGGGGCAACGTCCAGACGGTGGGGGCCAAGCCCGACGGCAGCCCCTGGCGGGTGGCCATCCAGGACCCGGACAGCGGGCAGCAGGCCACCCTGGGGGTGGTGGAGGTGGCCGATCAGGCAGTCATCACCTCCGGCGGCTACCAGCGCTATTTTGAAGCGGACGGGGAGACCTACTGGCACATCATGGACCCGGACACCGCCGCCCCCGCCCGCAGCGGCCTGCGCTCGGTGACGGTGATCGGCTCTGACGGCACGGTGTGCGACGCCCTGTCCACCGCCCTGTTCGTCATGGGGGCGGAGGAGGCCGCCGCCTTCTGGCAGGTCCACCCTGAGCTGGAGGTGGAGCTGGTGCTGGTGGAGGAGGACGGCACGGTCCTCATCACCCAGGGGCTGGAGGATTCTTTCCAGCTCACCCAGGAGGACCGGACCCTGGAGGTGATCGCCCCGTGAACCGCCGTACCGCCGCCCTCTCCGCCGCCCTGGCCCTGGCAGTCCTCCTGTGCGCCGGGTTCCTGCTGTGGCGGCAGTCCCATGCCCAGCCCGGGACCACCGCCCAGATCTATCAATTCGGGGAGCTGGTGGAGGAAATTCCCCTGGACCAGGTGACCGAGTCCTACACCATCCCCCTGGAGGGGGAGGATGGGGCGGAAAACGTCATCGAGGTGGCGCCCGGCCGTATCCGGGTCCGGAGAGCCAACTGCCCCGACCAGGTGTGCGTGCGGCAGGGGTGGATCTCCGATTCCTCGGTGCCGGTGGTCTGCCTGCCCCACCAGGTCGTCATCCAGATCACGGGAGGTGAGGGCGATGTGGACGCCGCCGCCGGCTAAAGGGACCCGCCGACTCACCCGGCTGGCCCTGCTCACCGCCATCGCCCTGACCATCTTCCTGGTGGAGGCCCAGATTCCCGTGCCCATCCCCATCCCGGGGGTGAAGCTGGGGCTGGCCAACATCGTCACGGTGTACGCCGTCTTCGTGCTGGGGTGCGGGGACGCCCTGCTGATCCTGGTGTGCCGGGTGTTTCTGGGGGCGGTGTTCTCCGGGCAGATGATGACCCTCTTCTACAGCCGGGGGGGCGGGCTGCTGTGCTGGCTGGTGATGGTTCTGCTCCGGCGGGTCCTCACCCGCAGGCAGATCTGGCTGTGCAGCCCCATTGCCGCCATCTTCCACAACCTGGGGCAGCTGCTGGTGGCCGCCGTCATGCTGGGCACCTGGGTGGTGCTGGCCTATCTGCCCTATCTGGTGATCGCCGGGGCGGCCAGCGGGCTGTTCACCGGACTGTGCGCCCAGTTTCTCATCCACCGGCTGGACGCCATCTCCCGCTCCTGATCCATCCCATAAAAAATCTCCGCAGTCTTTTTTGACTGCGGAGATTTTTCAGCTTGTCGAAAAAGTCTTTTCGACAAGCTGACAGCACTTTTCAGAACGTCAAAACGTTCTGAAAAGTGGGTTGATTGCACGTGAAAGACAACCCTGACGGTTTTCTTTCACACTATCTTTCCCTCCGAAACTTTGAAGTGCAAGGTTTTTTTGACAGCCTGTTTTTTCTCATTCCAGATTGTCGTCGTCCAGGTGGTGGAAGTCCTTGTTGTGGCCAAAGACATGGGTCAGGGGGTAGACCTTGATAAAACAGTCGTAGCTCTGGTCCCGCATGAACTCCCGGAGCTGGACGTACTCCCGGGAGGTGCATACGCAGTCCAGCTGGATCTTCTCCTCCTTGGAGTAGCCGCCGATCACATGGTCGATGGTGGCGCTCTTGTGGATCTCGTCGATGATAAAGCGCTCGATCTCCTCCGGGTGGTCGCAGATGATCTCCACCTCGTAGAGCTTGGGCCCCAGGTTGAAGACCATATAGTTCATGCAGTTGATGTAGATGATCTGGCCCACAAAGGCGTAGGCCACCACGTCCAGGCTGAAGGCAGACAGCATGACCACCATGATGCTCCCCTCCAGGACCAGCATGATGTTTTTCAGCTCCACCGCCCGGAACACTTTCTTCTTTAAAATCTTGGCCAGGGTATCCGTCCCCCCGTAGGAGTATCCCAGGCGGTAGGTGACCCCCGCCCCCACCCCGTAGATCACCCCGAAGAGCATCACGGCGATGAGCTTGTCCTGAAGGACGATCTCCACCTGCACATGGTTGAGCACCCACAGGACCAAGGGGTAGAGCACCGAGAGGAAAATGATGTTGGAGACCTCTTTATATCCCAAGGTCAGGAAGGTACACAGCAGCATCAGCAGAGTCAATCCATAAAAGATCAGCGCATAGTTGACCCCCACAAAGCTGGCCGCCGTCATGGACAAACCGGTGAGCCCGGTCACCACAAAGCCGTTGGGCAGCGCCACCCAGTTTACCGCGATACTGCACAAAACGCAGCTGAGCACCATGTAAAACAGGGTCAGGAAGCGGTCACGCTTCTTCATCCGGCATCCTCCTTTGTTGTCTGTGGCTTTTGCCGTAGGATTACAACGGAGAGGATACCTTAATTTCCCTTAAAATGCAAGTCGTCTCACAAAGATTTTACGTTTTTCCTGTCAACGAACATTTTCTCCCTTACCGGGGGAGCAGAAGGCCTTGTTTGAAAATTGGAAATGCTCCCAACGACGAGGAACTTTTTCGCCAGACAAGGCGATTTGACGCAGCAATCCTTGGTGGATTGCAAGGAAAATCAACGCAGTATGGCGGAAAAAGACCCGTTGTTTGGGCGTGTTGACATTTTTCAAGCAAGGCTTAGATCCCCCTCCTTGATCCAGCCGATCTTCCGGAAGAACAGGCCGAAGGCCCAGGTGAGGACCGCCGGGAGCACGAAGGAGATGAGGATCAGCCCCGCCCAGTCAAAGGCCGTGGGGGTGATGGCCGCCGCCCCGTTGGCTACCGCCGTGGCGCTGGGGTTCACCCAGCCCGTCCACACCCCCAGTTGTCCGCACAATCCGCAGGTGCCCATGCCGGAGTTGATGGGGTCCCCGTTCATCTCCAGGCGGAACACGCAGGTGGCCAGGGGGCCGGTGACGGCGGAGGTGAGGATGGCGGGCAACCAGATCTTGGGATTTTTCACGATGTTGGGCATCTGGAGCATAGAGGTGCCAATGCCCTGGGACACCAGCCCCCCCCACCGGTTCTCCCGGAAGGAGAGCACCGCAAACCCCACCATGTTGGCGCAGCACCCGGCCACCGCCGCGCCCCCCGCCAGGCCGGTCAGGCCAAGGGCCGCGCAGATGGCCGCCGAGGAGATGGGCAGGGTGAGGGCGATGCCCACCAGCACCGACACGATCACTCCCATAAAGAAGGGCTGGAGCTCGGTGGCCTGCATGATGAGCACACCGAAGGCGCTGGCCGCCCCGCCGATGGGGGGCGCGATCACCCAGGAGGCCCCTAAGCCCACCAGGATGGTCACAATGGGGGTGACCAGAATGTCCACCTTGGTCTCTTTGGAGACCATCTTGCCCACCTCGGCGGCGATGATGGCCACGAACAGCACCGCCAGGGGGCCCCCCGCCCCGCCCAGGGCGTTGCAGGCGTACCCCACGGTGACCAGAGAGAACAAAACCAGGGGGGGCGCCTGGAGGGCGTAGCCGATGGCCACCGCCATGGCCGGGCCGCTCATGAAGGAGGCCAGCCCCCCCGCCGTATAGCCCACCCCGTTGATCTGAATGAGCTGGGCGGTGAGCACGCCGATGCCGAACTGGGTGCCCAGAGTATTCAGGATCGTCCCGATGAGCAGCGAGCAGAACAGCCCCTGGGCCATGGCCCCCAGGGCGTCGATGCCGTAGCGCTTGGCGGAGATGACGATGTTCTTCCGCTTGAAAAAGGCTTGTAATTTTTCCACACAGTCCACCTGCTTTGTTGAAAATAAAATGTGGTGTACAGGTGTCAAGACACCTGTACACCACATCATACACGCCCGCTCCCGCCTTGTCAATCTATTTTTCCCCGCTGCGCCGTATTTACTCTTTGAGCAGGAAGCCCGCCTGGTCCAGCTGGGTGCGCACCCGCTGAAAGGCGGCCTCGCTGGGACAGCGGAGGGTGTGCAGGTGGATGCCTCCGGTGAGATCGGAGAGGGGCTTGGCGCTGCTTTTGGAGACAGAGCGGATAAATTCCTGCACATCATACCGGGAGGACAGGTGCAGCTGGCCGGTGAGCTGGCCGTAGATGGGGTGCTCCACCACCACGTCCACCACCTGGCAGCCGTTGTCCACCATGATCTCCAGCTCTCGGGCCATCCCATCCCGGTCGTGGACACAGGCCACGGTGCGCTTTAGGGCGGCGGCGTCCCGGGGCAGCACATACCCCCGGGGGGTGGCGGCGATGTCCGCTCCCCCCGCCCGGAGCAGAGCCACGTCCCCCACGATGATCTGCCGGCTGACAGAAAACTCTCTGGCCAGGGCGGCGGCGCTCACCGGCTGGCCGGCCTGTTCCAGTACGGATAAAATCCCGCTGCGGCGCTGGGCGGCATCCATGGCGACTCCTCCTTTTTCCGTTGGTTTGATTGGGGCTATTGTACCACAATCCGAAAAGCCCCACAATCCGGAAGAAAAATTCCTATACGAATTTTGTTATGGGCTCATACTGGTTTGCGTATTTGTTTCATTCCGCCCGATTGTTCTATAATACGACCATGCAAGGAGGCTGTTTATTCCCCTTGCCGTTTTTCAATCAGGCTAGCTTGAAAAATCGTTCAATTTGAATCGCGACATAAGGAGTGGGTAACTATGAAGTGGTGGAGAAGCCGGCCACTGTACGTCAAAATCTTCATCGGAATGATTTTAGGCCTTATCATCGGGTTTGCCGCCGGTGAGCAGGTCTCCTTTATCATGCAGCCCATCGGCGATATTTTCCTGCGGATGCTGCAAATGCTGGTAGCCCCTGTTGTCTTCTTTACAATCGTGGACGGTATTACCAAGATGGAGGACACCAAGTCCCTGGCCGCAGTGGGCGGGCGTCTGTTCCTCTACTATGCGCTGACCTCCCTGTTGGCGGTGGTGGTGGGCGCCGGCCTGGCGATGATCACCCAGCCCGGTCAGGGCAGCACCGCCTTCTTAGATGCCAATGTGGAGGTAGACTCCTCGGACTTCAACCTGATCGACAACATCGTCTCCTGGGTCCCCACCAACCCCTTCCAGGCGCTGAATGAGGCCAACGTATTGCAGATCCTCTTCTTCGCCATCCTCTTGGGCGTCACCCTCCTCATCCTGGGCAACCGGGTCCAGGGGGTGATCGACCTGTTCGACCAGGGCACCGAGGTCGTGCTGAAGATCACCGACATCGTCATGGGCTTCGCCCCCTACGGCATCCTGGCCCTGATGTCCGAGCTGGTCCACACGCTGGATGTGAGCACTCTGGCCGAGGTCGCTATCTTCATCCTCACCGACTACGCCGGCCTGCTGGTCATTCTGCTCATCGTCTACCCCATCCAGCTCAGGCTCCTCTCCCACATTCCGGTCCTGGGCTTCTTCAAGGCTGTCTCCCCCGCCATGCTGGTGGCGGCCAGCACCACCTCCTCCGCCGCCACCCTGCCCGTCTCCCTGAAGCTGGCTGACGAGAGCTTCCATGTGCAGGAGAAGATCTACGGCTTTGGCCTGACCGCCGGCTCCTCCATCAACAGCAACGGCATGGCGGTGGCCATCGGCGTCATCTCCGTCTTTGCCTGCAACCTCTACGGCCTGCCCCTGACCCCCTCCCTGGTGGTACAGTTCGTGATCACGGGCCTGCTGCTGTCCATGGGAACCGCCGGCGTCAAGGGCGCGGGGGTGGTCATCTCCACCGTCCTGCTGGAATCCCTGAACCTGCCGTTGTCCATCGTCCCCGTTCTGGCTGCCATCTGGCCCATTCTGGACATCGGCCACACCACCATGAACGTGGTGGGCGATATGGTGGGCGTGTGCATCATCGCCGACCGCGCCGGCGAGATGGACACCCAGCGCTTCAAGGCCGAGTTTGGCCGCAAGCAGTAAGTTATCCCTTGTTTTACATCCCCCTATCCGAAGCCCCGGACACTTCTGTGTCCGGGGCCTCCCTTTTCCCCGCTTTTTAAACGCCGGGCGGGCCAATTTCTCCCCTGGATCTCCCGGTTTTTCTTGACTTTTTCTCCTTCTATTTATACAATAATGGGTACGAGTTTTCCAATCTCTTTGACTTTACAATAAAGGACTGAAACGATATGGCTCAAAATCCCAATAAGAAGCAGGTGGAGCAGATCACCGACATGGAGGTGGACTTCGCCCAGTGGTACACCGACGTGTGCCGGAAGGCGGAGCTGATCGACTACTCCTCCATCAAGGGCATGTTCATCTACCGCCCCTATGGCTACGCCATCTGGGAGAACATCCAGCATGAGCTGGACCGCCGCTTTAAAGAGACCGGCCACGAGAACGTGTACCTGCCCATGCTCATCCCCGAGAGCCTGCTCCAGAAGGAGAAGGACCACGTGGAGGGCTTCGCCCCCGAGTGCGCCTG